>CALBEG010000067.1 GCA_937927455.1 uncultured Elioraea sp.
GGTTTCCTGCGCGGGTGCTTGCCGATGATGGTGTCGGCGGGCGCGGTCCAGCGGAAGGGCTTGGGGTCTGCGTTGTGAGCGGCGAGGCAGGCGCGGATGGCGTGGTTCAGCTCGATGACGGAGCGGCAGACGCCGCGCTTCATCGGCAGCCCCGGCTGGGTGCGGTCGAGCGCCTGGATCTGGCTCTTCTCGTCCACGGACAGCACCAGGGCGTGCTCGGGCGGATTGAGGTAGAGCCCGACGATGTCACGGACTTTCTCGACGAAGTTCAGGTCGTTGGAGAGCTTGAAGGTCTCGACCCGGTGCGGCTTCAGGCCGTCCTCGTGCCAGATGCGGTGGATGGTGGGATAGTGCCAAGCCGCTCGCCCTGGCCATCGCGCGCAACGTTCAGTGCGTCGCCGCAAGCGGATCCTCGTGCAGCGTGCGCTCGACCACCGCGGCGATCCGCTCGGGCGAGACGGCGGCGAAGGCGCGGGCTTGCGGCGCGTCCCGGAACAAGCCCGCAGCTTCCTCCCGCATGCAGCGGGCCTGCCAACGCCAGATCGTCGGCTTGCTTTTGCCAGTCGCCGCGCGGATCGCTATCGCGCCCAGACCGTCCGCAGTCATCAGCACGATCCGCGCTCGCCAGACATGGTGCTGCGGGCTCTTGCGATCCGAGACCACGCCATCGAGCCGCTCCCGATCACCCGGCCGCAGCCGGCCCTCAAAGCCTTCTCTCATGCGCCCAGGCTCGCAGGTCCAGGCCAGCATGGGGATCGTCAACATCAATGAGACCACAAGCGCACACCGATGTCGCGATCCGTGGCCCGCTTAATGCGGCGCGAGGAGAAGATGCTGTTGGCATAGGCGGAGATCAGCAGCGCCGGGATCAGGCGCGGATGTTCGTACGCCTTGCTGCCGGAGATCGGGCGCGCCGCGAAGACGCCGAGCAGCACACGCTCCACCGCCTCAAGCGCGGCATGCGCTACGTCGTCCGCTCCTAGCCAGTCCCTCGCATCTGGCAGCGGCAGAAACGCCTGATCCCGGCTGTCTGGAATGAACGTCGTCATCCACAGCAGACCGACACATCCCAACGCCGCTGCGACTCCAACAGGCTGCTAGGCCGCTGCCTCCGCTGCGACAGGGGGCGACACCAAGCCTTCGCCGCGCGGCTTCGGGCGTGCTTTACGGCGCAGCTCCCGCAGTTCCTCCGCCTCGCGCGAAAGGGTGCGCACCAGTGCCTCACGGCCGGCTGCGTACTGGATTGGCCCATCGAGGAGTAGACCGTACTGGGCGGCGCCGCGCAGGACGAAGGACGGTTCGGCGAGGTGCGGGCGGCCGAAGGCGACGAGGTCGGCTCGACCGGCCGCAAGGATGGTGTTGGCCTGATCGACGCTGGTGATCGAACCGACGCACATCGTGGCGAGCCCAAGCTCGTTGCGAAGCATGTCGGCCCAAGGCACTTGGAACATCCGTCCGTATTTCGGCCTTGCCTCAGGCACCGTTTGGCCGGTCGAGACGTCGATCAGGTCGCAGCCAGCATCGGCGAACAGCCGGGCGATGGCGATGACGTCATCATCGCTGATCCCTCCCTCGGCCCAGTCGGTCGCCGAGATGCGTACGCTCATCGGCCGATCCTCGGGCCATGCCTCGCGCATCGCGCGAAAGACTTCGAGGGGAAAGCGCGCGCGGTTCTCGACCGATCCTCCATATTCATCCCGCCGACGGTTCGTCAGCGGCGACAGGAAAGAGGCAAGCAGGTAGCCGTGAGCGCAATGCAGCTCGAGCATGTCGAAGCCGCAGTCGATCGCCCGCCGGGTCGCCGCGACGAACTGATCACGCACGCGGTCCATGTCCTCGCGCGTCATCTCGCGCGGCACTTGACTGTCCGGATGGTAGGGCAAGGGTGACGCGGAGATGATCGGCCAGCTCCCCTCTGGCAGCGGTCGGTCCATTCCCTCCCACATCAGGCGAGTCGCCCCTTTGCGGCCTGCGTGGCCGAGCTGGAGCGCGACCTTCGCTGTGCCATGCGCATGCACGAACGCGACGATGCGCCGCCACGCCGCTACCTGAGCGTCGTTCCACAGCCCAGTGCAACCGGGCGTGATCCTGGCTTCCGGCGCGACGCAGGTCATCTCCGTAAACAACAGACCAGCCCCACCCAATCCGCGCGCGCCATAGTGCACCAGATGCCAATCCCCTGGCACACCATCGACTGCCGAATACTGGCACATCGGCGAGACGACGAGGCGGTTGGCGAGAGTGAGCCCGCGCAACCGGAATGGCTGGAAGGCCGGGGGAAGCGACGCATCGCCTGCCGCTGCGCGGGCGAAATCCTCCCGCACGCGGCGCACGAAACCCGGCGCGCGCAATTCAAGATTGTCGTAGGTGATCGCCTTCGACCGCGTCATCAATCCGAAAGCGAACTGGATCGGACGGAAGCCACAGAAGCGCCGCACGTGTTCGAACCAGACGAGAGAGACGTCGGCCGCATGCTGGGTTTTCTCGACCTCCTCGCGTCGGGCCTCCTCGAAACGGGCGAGTGCTGCGCTCACACTTCCCCCCCCGGCGAAGGCGCGATGAAGCGCAATCGCGTCCTCCATGGCGAGCTTGGTGCCGCTGCCGATCGAAAAATGCGCGGACGCCTTCGCATCGCCGATCAGGACGATGTTGTCTTTCACCCAGCGCGCACAGCGGATCATGGGAAAGCGGCGCCAGATCGAACGGTTTGTGCGCAGGTGATGACCGGCGAGTTCGGGCGCGAAAACCCTCTCAAGGAATCTCGCGCTTTGGGTTTCGTCCATGTCGGCCAAGCCGGCGCGCGCGAAGGTCTCCGGATCGGCCTCCAGAACCCAGGTGCTTGCATTCGCCTCGTACTGATAGCAGTGGGCGATGAAAATCCCGTGCTCGGTTTCGCGAAAGAAGAAGTGGAACGCATCAAGGCTTCGGGTCGACCCCATCCAGGCGAAACGATTCGGGCGCAGATCGATCACCGGCGCAAAGTGGTGCGCAAACCGAGTTCGGATGGCGCTGTTGATGCCGTCCGAAGCGACGATCAGATCGGCATCCGGGAATTCGTCCGGGCTCGCCTCGCGACCGAATTCGAGACGCACGCCGAGGCGCCGGGCCCGCTGCTGGAGGACCCGCAACAGACGCACGCGCGACAGTCCGCAGAAACCATTTCCGCCGATCCTGAACACCTCGCCCTTGAAGTGGATGGCGATGTCGTCCCACCAGGCGAATTCCCGGCTGATAGCACCGAAAGTTTCCGGATCCGCCCGCTCAATGTTCTCAAGGGTCTGATCCGAAAAGACGACACCGAACCCAAACGTTTCGTCGGCCGCATTGCGCTCGATGACGAGCACGTCCCAGTCCGGCCGATCGCGCTTGCAGAGGATGGCGAAGTAGAGTCCAGCTGGACCGCCCCCAATGATCCTGATCCGCATCCCATTTTCTCCAGAAGCTGCGCCAATGTTGCTTCTCTTGGGAAGCCCTGTCACTGTTGCACGACCTGCGCGGGCTTGGCTACAGTCCCGGTCGCTGTGCGGGCGCTTTCCGGGAAACGTGCGTTGGTGACCGGTGGTGGAAGCGGCATCGGCCTCGCGTGCGCACGCGCCCTCGCCAGGGCTGAGGCGGAGGTGATCGTGCTGGGCCGGCGAGAGGAACCGCTGCGACGCGCCGTCGCCGACGGCGCGGCGCACGCTGTTCTGGTGACCGACGCACGAGACGGAGACGCGATCGTCGCTGCGGGCCCCTTTGATATCGTCGTACACGCGGCTGGCGCCGCGGAGAGCGCACCGTTCGTCAGGACGGACTTGGCGCTGCTCGAGCGGATGCTGGCAGCGAACCTCCTGACTGCGTTTTCGGTGGCACGCGCCGCCTTGCCCGCCATGCTGCCTGCGGGATATGGGCGGCTTGTCTTCGTCGCCTCGACCGCCGGTCTCAAGGGCTATCCGTATGTCGCCGCCTACGTCGCCGCGAAGCATGCCGTGCTGGGCCTTGTCCGTGCCTTGGCCGTCGAATTTGCCGCAAGCGGCGTGACCATCAACGCCGTCTGCCCAGGCTTCACCGACACCCCGCTTCTGGCAGAATCGATCGCCCGGATCGCCGCCGCCACCGGGAAGAGTGCGGACGAGGTGCGTCGGAGCCTGGCCTTGCACAATCCGCAACGCCGTTTCGTCCAGCCCGAGGAGGTGGCAGCTGCGGTGCTGTGGCTGTGCTCCGAGGAGGCTTCCGCCGTGAACGGCAAGGCCATCGCGATCGACGGAGGGGAGACGTGAGTGAAGACCTGCTCGCCATGTATGAGGCGAGCCACTTCCGCTTCGAAGTCGACGACGGTGTAGGCGTCATCATCCTCGATCGCCCGGAGCGCAAGAACCCGCTCACCTTCGCAAGCTATCGCGAACTCGCTCGGCTGTTCCGTCTCGCCGCCACCGATGACAGCGTCCAGGCCTTCGTCATTACCGGATCGGAAGGAAACTTCTGTTCCGGCGGAGACGTCCACGAGATCATCGGCCCGCTGCTCAGCCGCAACAGCAAGGGCCTGCTCGAGTTCACGTCGATGACGGGCGAACTCGTCAAGGCCATGCGGGGATGCGGCCAGCCGATCGTCGCGGCGATGGACGGTGTCGCAGCCGGTGCGGGCGCGATCATAGCCATGGCGTCCGACATCAGGCTTGCCACCCCGCAGTGTTCCGTCGCGTTCCTGTTCACGCGCGTCGGCCTTGCCGGATGCGACATGGGCGCCTGCGCCATGCTGCCGAGGCTGATCGGGTTCGGCAGGGCGTCCGAACTGCTGCTGACGGGTCGCGCCATGACCGCCGAGGAGGGCTTCGCCTGGGGCTTTCACAACCGGATTGTTGCGGCGGAAGACCTGCTTGCGGAGGCGATCGCGCTGGCGCGCAGACTTGCTCGCGGACCGCGCTTCGCGCATGCCCTGACGAAGCGCATGCTGGGCATGGAGTGGGCGATGGGAGTGGAGGAAGCGATCGAGGCGGAGGCGATCGCACAGGCCCTCTGCATGACGACGGGCGACTTCCGGCGCGCCTACGAGGCGTTCGTCGCCAAGCGAAAGCCCGTCTTCGAGGGCGAGTGATGCCCGATCGCGACGTCCTCGCCTGGCCCTTTTTCGAGCCCGAACATCGCGCCTGGGCGGCCGAGGTGGACGCCTTCGCTCAGGGGCTTCCTGCGCACGGCGAGGATATCGACCGGGCGACGATCGCGATCACGCACGCGCTCGGAGAGGCGGGTCTTCTCCGTACGGCCGTGCCCGAGGACGGCGGATTGTCCGTGCGCCATCTGTGCCTCGCCCGCGACATCCTTGCCCGCCGCGACGGCCTGGCGGACTTCGCCTTCGCCATGGCCGGTCTCGGCACGGCAGCGATCACCCTGTTCGGTTCGCCATCGCTCAAGGCAGAGGTTCTCCCCGCCGTGCGCCGGGGCGAGGCTCTCGCCGCCTTCGCCCTCTCCGAACCGGAGGCAGGGTCCGATGTCGCCGCGATCACGACGTCGGCGATCCGGGACGGCGGGCGAACCTGGCGGATCAATGGTGAAAAGACGTGGATCAGCAACGGCGGTATCGCTTCCGTCTACGTCGTGTTCGCGCGCACGGGCGAAGCGCCGGGCGCACGCAGCCTGTCCGCTTTCGTCGTTCCCGCTTCGGCACCAGGACTGACGGTCGCCGAACGCATCACCGTCGCCGCCCCCCATCCCCTGGCCCGCTTGCGCTTCGCGGATGTTCGCGTGCCGGCGAATCACTGCCTCGGCGCACCAGGTGAGGGGTTCAAGATTGCGATGACGGTGCTCGATCACTTCCGGCCCACCGTCGGCGCTGCCGCGCTGGGCTTCGCACGACGCGCCTTCGAGCTTTCTCTGGCCAGGGCGACGACGCGCCGCGTCTTCGGCGGCTTGCTGTTCGACCACCAGATGACGCAGGATGCCCTCGCCTCGATGGCTACCGAGATCGATGCCGCGGCTCTGCTCGTCTACCGTGCCGCTTGGCTCAAGGATACGACCGCTCAACGAATCTCCCGTGAGGCAAGCATGGCAAAACTCTTCGCGACTGAGGCGGCGCAGCGTGCCGCCGATCACTGCGTGCAACTGCATGGCGGGTCGGGAGTCGTGTCCGGGAGCCGGCCGGAAGTGCTTTGGCGCGAAGTGCGCGCGCTGCGGGTCTATGAAGGTGCGAGCGAAATCCAGAAGCTGATCATCGCGCGGGCGGAGCGCGACCGGGCGCTCGGCGGCACCGGTCGGGTCGCTGCCGCATGAATGGCGCAGCCGGCGCGACGGGGGTTCCCTCCGCGCACCGCGACCGCTTCGCGCGTGACAACCTGCCGCCGCGCGACGCGTGGCCCGAGCTCATCTTCGAGCTGCCAGAGCTGACCTATCCAGCGCGGCTCAACGTGGCGCGCGCCCTTCTCGATTCCGCACTCATCGCGGGCAGGGGCGAGCACACGGCCATCGTCACCGACCACGGTGCATTGAGCTATCGCGGCCTCGCCGAACGCGTGAACCGATTGGCGTCCGTTCTCGTCCACCGTCTCGGACTTGTTCCCGGCAACCGGGTGCTGTTACGCGGCTACAACGACGTCTGGATGGTCGCCGCGTATCTTGCCGTCTGGCGCGCCGGCGGCATCGCCATCGGCACCATGCCGCTTCTGCGGGCGAAAGAGCTTGGCCAGATCCTGCGCAAGGCCGAAATCAGCCATGCCCTGTGCGACTGTCGCCTGACCGGCGAGCTCCTCGCCGCCAATGCGCCCTCTCTGCAGGAGATGGTTGCATGGGGCGACGGGCAGCTCGAAACCCTCTGCGCTGAGGCCGACCCCAACATGCCCGCCTGCGACACCGCAGCGGATGACGTCGCGCTGATCGCCTTCACCTCGGGCACAACGGGCGAGCCAAAGGGATGTGTGCACTTCCATCGCGACCTCCTCGCGATCTGCGACACCTATGCGCGTCATGTGCTGCGTGCCGACGCGGCTGACCGCTTCATCGGCACGCCTCCCCTCGCCTTCACCTTCGGCCTCGGCGGGCTGCTCCTCTTTCCGTTCCGCATCGGTGCCACCGTCGTTCTGCAGGACAAGCCAGGACCGGAAGAGCTGTTCGCCGCCATGCTGCGGCATGCGGCGAGTGTCTGCTTTACCGCTCCCACGGCCTACCGTGTGATGGCCCGTCTCGCTGCCGAGCGCCGGCCGACGACACTGCGTCGCTGCGTCTCCGCCGGCGAGCCGCTGCCCGTGCCCGTGCTTGAGGCCTGGCGCGAAGCGACGGGACTGTCGCTGATGGACGGAATCGGCGCGACCGAAATGCTGCACATCTTCATCGGCACCGGTGTGGAGGAAGCCCGGCCCGGCCTCCTCGGCAAGGTCGTGCCTGGATACCGCGCCATGGTGCTGGACGAGGATGGACGGCCCGTTCCCGACGGCACGGCCGGACTGCTCGCGGTGAAAGGGCCGACCGGCTGCCGCTATCTCGCCGATGAGCGGCAGACCCGCTATGTGCGCTGGGGCTGGAACATTACGGGCGACACCTTCGAGCGGATTGAAGACGGATGGTTCCGTTTCCGTGCCCGCAACGACGACATGATCATCTCCGCTGGCTACAACATCGCCGGTCCAGAAGTTGAAGCGGCCTTGCTCACCCACGAGGCGGTTCAAGAATGCGGAGTGGTCGGCGCCGCCGATGCCGAGCGCGGGCAGGTCGTGACAGCCTACATCGTGCTGCGCGAGGGGCTCGCACCGTCTGACGCGCTCGCGCAGGCCCTGCAGGACCACGTGAAGCGTGTCATCGCACCGTACAAGTATCCCCGGCGGATCGTCTTCCTCGACTGCCTTCCGAAAACCGCTTCCGGCAAGGTGCAACGCCATGCCCTGCGCGCGATGGCTGCGCAGCCCGACCCTTCGCGCGTGGCCGAATGAGCCGACCACACCCGATCCCGCCAGACGCGTTGCCGAAAGGCGCTTTCCGACGACCCCATCGCATACGCTTTCATGAGTGCGATCCGGCAGGGATCGTCTTCTTCGCCGCCTGGTTCGCCATCGCGCACAGCATCGTGGAGGAGTTTCTCGACCACATCGGCGTACCATTTGCAGCCTTGAACGGACCGCGGCGCACTGGAACCGGTCTCGCCCATGCCTCTGCCGACTTTTTCGCGCCGGGTCGGTTCGGAGAGACGGTCACGGTGACACCTCTGGTCGCGCGCGTGGGGGGTGGCTCCTACCGTCTCGTGGTGCATGTGCATCGCGACGTGCAGGAGCTTGTTCGGCTGACGCTGGTCAGCGCAACCACGGACCTCGAAACCGGTCGGGCCATTCCCCTGCCCGACGATCTGCGTTCTGCTCTGTCCTGTTACCAGGAGAGGTGCAGTCCATGTCCTTAGCGACCATCCTGCCGCCGGGCTGGCCGCGGCCAAAGGGCTACGCGAACGGCATCGTCGGCGCCGGGCGGGTGCTCTTCGTCGGCGGACAGATCGGTTGGGATGAGAACGGCCGCTTCGCCGACGGCTTCGTTGCGCAAGTGGAGCAGGCGCTGCTGAACGTCGTCACGGTGGTGCGCAGCGCCGGAGGATCCGTCGAGGACATCGCACGCCTTGTCTGGTACGTGGTCGACATTGACCACTACCGCCGCTCGCTGCCGGAGCTCGGCCCCGCCTATCGCCGTGTCATGGGCAAGCACTTCCCGACCATGGCCGTGGTCGGCGTCGCCGCCCTGGTCGAACAGGCGGCGCTGGTCGAGATCGAGGCGACAGCCGTGCTCTCGCCCTGACAGACCGGATCTCCTCCGCGCGCAGGCGGCCATGCCTGTTCGCATCAGGTCGGCACGGCAGGCCTCGCCACGGAACACGCCAGGGCAAAGGGCTGTCTTGATCCCTGGGCGGACCGCACCCCGTCCGTCCGGCCGATCCCGACACCGCGGGGCGTTCGCACGCGGCGCTGAAGGGAGCGGCGCCGACGTCACCGTCCTGCGCAATCGCGAGCACATCGGAGAGACAGGTGGGCGGATACCGTGCCCGATGCGCCGCGAGATCTGCTTGCGCATTCCGACCTTGCGGATTGCGCGACGGAGCTGCCGGGGGTGTAATGGGAGCTGGGGGCGGCGGAGAATGCCGGAAGGCAGCACAAGGGCGGCCTGCGAGGGAGAAGGGTTCGTCGGCCGTCCGTTGCGGCGGCGAGAGGACATTGCCCTGGTCACGGGCCGCGGGCGCTTCGCCGCCGATGTTCCGCCACCGCCGGGAACACTCGTCGCACGCTTCCTGCGCGCGCTCGTCGGGCCGGCACGGATTAGGCGCTTGGACGTGACGGCAGCGCTGGCGATGCCGGGCGTGGCGGCGGTGTTCACCGCGGCCGATCTCGTCGCCGCCGCGCAGCCTGCGGTCAACGCTCTCTTCGCTGACCTTCCGCCGGCCCGCTTTGCGCCTCTCGCCGGCCCCGAAGTGCCTTTTGCCGGTGCCGCTGTCGCGATGATCGTGGCGGAAACCGAGGCGATTGCCGACGACGCCGCGGAAGCGATCCTGGTCGATCTCGAACCGCTGCAGGCAACGGCCGTCGACCGCGCCTTCGCCGCCGTGTTCGGCGCCGAGGGGGCGGAGGACCCGGCACCCGTTGCCGTTTCCGCAACGATCCGCCACGCCAGGGTCGCGCCGATGGCGCTTGAGTCGCGCGTCGTGCTTGCGGTTCCGGAAAGGGGGCGGCTGCGCGTGCATCTCTCGTCGCAGACGCCGCATCGCGCGCGGGCGGATCTGGCCGCCGTGCTGGGTCTTGATCCGGGCGCGATCCACGTGGCGGGCGGCGATGTCGGAGGGTCCTTCGGTGTGAAGGCCTCCATTACGCCGGAAGAGGCGGCGGTGGCGATGGCGGCGTGGCGTCTTGCCCGCCCCGTCCGCTGGGTGGCCTCGCGCAGCGAGGAGTTCCTCTCCGCCCCGCGCGGGCGTGGTCTTTCCGTCTTCGGCCGCATGGGCTTCGACACCGATGGCCGGGCCTGCTTCCTCTCGGCGGCGATCTTTGCCCCCCTCGGCGCGCGCCTGACCCATTCGGCGGCCGTGCCGGCGCGCAACGCGGCGCGCTGCCTGCCCGGACCTTACGCCGTGCCCCGTGTCTCGGCGCGGGTGGAGGGGCGGTTCACGCCGGAACCAGCGATCGGCATCTATCGTGGCGCGGGGCGGCCAGAGGCGGCGATCCTGCTCGAGCGTCTGATGGATTGCGCCGCCCGGCGCCTCGGTCTGTCGCCGGTCGCAATCCGACGCTGCAACCTTCTTCCTCCCAACGCGCTGCCGCATGCCACCCCGACCGGAGAGGTGCTCGACAGTGGTGACTATCCCGCCCTGCTCGATCGTGCGCTCAGCCTGGCGGGAGGCGAATGGGAAACACTTGCCACCGAACGCGATGCGCGACGGGCCCGCGGCGAATGCGTCGGCCTCGGTCTCGCCTGTTACGTGGAACCCTGCGGCCGCGGCTGGGAATCCGCCCGCGTTGCGATCACCGCCGAGGGCAGGATCCGCGTCGCGACCGGGTCGACAGCGCAGGGACAGGGGCGCGCAACCGCAGTGTCGCAGATCGTGGCCGACGCCATGCGTCTCGCGGACCCGGCTGAGGTCGAGGTGCTGCTGCATGACACCGATGCCACGCCGGAAGGAATCGGCGCCCTTGCGTCCCGCTCAACCGGGCTTGGCGGGGCTGCCGTGCTGCGCGCCGTAGCGCTGCTCGAGGAGTCGGCACGCAAGGCGGCGGCCCGTCTGCTCAATGCTGCACCCGAGGATGTGCTGCCGGCACCTGGCGGCTTTCAACGCGCCTCCGATGCGACGGACCGGATCGGTTGGAAGAAGCTCGGCCCTCTCGAGGCGGAGGCGCGGCATACCGCGACGGCGGAGTCCTGGTCGGCGGGCTGCGTCGTCGCCCGCGT
Source organism: uncultured Elioraea sp. (assembly GCA_937927455.1). Taxonomy (GTDB): domain Bacteria; phylum Pseudomonadota; class Alphaproteobacteria; order Acetobacterales; family Acetobacteraceae; genus Elioraea. The sequence continues at coordinate 10,876 of CALBEG010000067.1, forward strand.
CGCGATCGACCGCGAAACGGGCCTCGTCTCCATCGAGCATCTGGCCTGGGCGGAGGATGCGGGAACCATCGTCAATCCGCTGCTGGCGGAGGGGCAGATGTGGGGAGGACTCGCGCAGGGTATTGGCGAGGTTCTCGGCGAGCGCCTCGTCACAGACGGGGAGGGAACGCTGCTGTCGGGCAGTCTTGTCGACTACGCTCTGCCGCGGGCGCTTGAGATGCCCATGACGGCATGTTTCGCGCACCCGACGCGACCATCCCGGGCCGCCAATACGCCGGTCGGCGCCAAGGGCATCGGCGAAGCTGGCACCATCGGCGTTCCGGCCGCCCTGATCAACGCCATCGCGGATGCGTTGGGCGACCTGCCGGAGGAGATCAGCCTTCCCCTGACGCCCGAGACGATCTGGCGTCTTGCACGAGAGAGGCTGCACGCATGACCCTTCCCTACACGCCCGCCACCGCCAAGGAGTATGCGCGGCAACACCTCCGCGGCATCTGGGCGGCGGCGATGACGCCGTTCCGTGCCGACCGGTCGATCGACGAGGAGGGCTTGCGGCGCAATCTCCAACATTGGTTCAACGATCTCGGCATTGATGGCGTGTTCGTCGCCGGCAAGCAGGGCGAGTACTATGCCCTTTCGATCGAGGAACGGAAGCGCCTCTGCCATGTGGCGGTCGAGGAGGCGCGGCGGGCTGGGGCGAGGGTGATCTTCTCCGCCTCCGACCAGAACATGGACACGGTGATCGACCTGGCGCGGCATGCCGAGGCGGTTGGAGCTGACTGGGTGGTCGTTCATGCTCCCGTCCTGCATTTCGTGCACGATCCGGACGAGACGCTGCGCGCCTATTACCGCCGCGTCGCGGATGCCACCGGCATCGGCATCGCCCTCTGGTCGCATCCGGATTCGGGCTACCTGATGAAACCCGAACTCTGCGCCCAAATCGCGCGCGAGATCCCCTCGGTGGTCGCGATCAAGTACTCGGTGCCGCGGCCGATGTATGTCGAACTGACACGGCTCGCCGGCGAGACGCTGATCGTCTCGACCGCGAGCGAGGAGGAGTGGCTCGACAACATCGTCGAGCTCGGTTGGCGGCTCTATCTCTGCTCGGCGCCGCCCTTCCTGATGCAGACGGCGGAGGATCGGCGCATGCGCGACTACACCGACGCTGCCTTCGCCGGCCGGATCGACGAGGCACGACGGATTTCAGCCAGCCTGGAGCCGGTGCGACGCGCCCTGAAGTCGTCGCGACCTCCCGGCAAGCCGCACGCGCAGCAGAAGTACTGGATGGAGCTTCTGGGGCAGGCAGGCGGTCCGGTTCGCCCACCCATGCTCGACCTGACGGAAGCGGAACGGGAGTCGGTGCGCCGCGCTTTCGACGCCTCCGGTCTGAAACCCACCGTCCGCGTCCCCGCGCACTGAGGAGGAGACCATGCTCGCGCCCTTCAACTTCGCCCGCTGGATCGAGGAGAACCGCGAGCTGCTGAAGCCCCCCGTGGGCAATAGGCAGCTTTTCCCTGGTTCGGAGATGGTGGTTCAGGTTGTCGGCGGGCCGAACCGGCGCGTCGACTTCCACGATGACCCGGCGGAGGAATTCTTCTACCAAATCACGGGGGACATGGTGCTGAAGGTGCACGATCGCGGGAAGATCGAGGACGTCCGCATTCGCGAAGGCGACGTGTTCCTGTTGCCGCCGCATGTGCGCCACTCGCCGCAACGGCCGGTGCCCGGTTCGGTCGGGCTGGTGGTGGAGGGTGCGCGTCGTCCTGGCGACAAGGACGGCTTCGAATGGTTCTGTTTCAACTGCGGCGCGCTGGTGCACCGCGTCGAGGTCGAGCTCAAAGACATCGTCGCCGACCTGCCGCCGCTCTATGAGGCGTTCTATGCCAGTGGAGAGGCGCGCACCTGCCGCCGTTGCGGCGCCGTCCATCCGGGCAAGGAACCGCCGCCAGGCTGGGTGACGCTGTGACGCCGAAGCGCCGGGCGCATTGGATCGCTGGCCTGCGAATCCGATTCGGCATGCCCCGCGGGCGTTTCGTTCTCTCCAGCTGATCGGCCTGCAACGAGGCGGCACCGCAGTGGCAGAGGGCAGCGGAAATGCGCGGACCTTTCAAGGCGCCGCGAGGTGCGCTAGGGATTGTCAAGGCCCTGAAGAAGGCTTGACAGGGAGAAGGGAGACAGATCGATGAGGCACTCCACCAGCCGTCGTGCTGTTCTGGCCGCTGGGCTCGTCGTGGCCGCGTCCCCCTTGGCCAAGCCCGCCATTGCGCAGGGGGCGCCGTTGCGGATCGGCGTGATCACAACCCTTTCCGGGCCAGGCGGCTATCTCGGCGCCGATGCGCGCGACGCGCTGCAACTGGCGGCGGAGATGGACGGCGGACGCCTCGGCGGCGTGCCGGTGCAATTCGTGGTGGAAGATGATGCGCTCCGGCCGGCCCAGGGCAAGCAGATCGCCGAACGGTTCCTCCGCAATGAGCGGATCCGCCTCTTCACCGGTGTGATCTTCTCGAACGTGCTCGGTGCGGTGGTTCCCGACATTCTCGATGCCGACGGCATCTACGTCTCCTGCAACGCCGGGCCCTCCAACTTCGCCGGGCGCGAGTGTCGCCGAAATTACTTCGTCGTTTCGTGGCAAAACGACAACCTTCACGAGTCGGCCGGCGCGCTTGCCAACATCATGGGCTATCAGCGGGTGTTCATCCTGGCGCCGAATTACCAGGCCGGTCGCGACGCCTTGACCGGGTTCAAGCGCCTCTTTCGTGGCACGATCACGAACGAGGTCTACACCCGGCTGGATCAGACTGACTACGCCGCCGAGATGGCGCAAATCCGCGCCGCGCGGCCCGATGCGGTGTATCATTTCCACCCTGGCGGCCTTGGCATCGCCTTCATCCGCCAGTATGCGCAGGCTGGGCTTCTCGGGACCATTCCGCAGGTGCTGCCTTCGCCGTCGATGGACGTCGTCACCTTGGCAGCGGTCGGTGATGCGGCGGAAGGTGTGGACGTCTCCAGCCACTGGAACAGCGACTTCGACAATGCGGAGAGCCGCCGCTTTGTCGAGGCGTTCCGCCGCCGGTACAACCGCACGCCCACCTACTATGCCCAGCAGGCCTACGACACGGCGCTTGCCATCGGTGCCGCCCTGCGCGGCGCTGGCGGTTCGGTGAACGACACGGAAGCCTTCCGCACCGCCATGCTGCGGGCCGATTTCCCCTCAACGCGCGGCAAGTTCCGCTTCGGCCCGAACCAGCACCCAATCCAGGACTGGTATGCGCTGAAGGTCGAGCGCGTGAGCGGGCAGCTCGCCCTCGTCACCAAGCGCAAGATCCTCGAAAACCACAGCGACGCCTACGCGGCCTCGTGCCGCGTCTGACGCGTTCTGCAGCGGAGGGAATGGCGTGACGCTGCTGCTCGAGCAGCTGCTGAACGGCGTTCAGCTTGGTGTCACCCTCTTCCTTCTCGGCTCCGGGCTGACGCTCATCTTCGGCATCATGGGCGTGATCAATCTCGCCCACGGTTCACTGTACATGATCGGCGCCTTCGCCGCTGCGTTCGTCGCTGCCGAGACCGGCAGCGTGTTTCTGGCCCTTCTTGGCGGTCTCGTTGCGGCCGGGCTTACCGGCATGGCGATCGAGTTCGTGGTGCTGCGGCGGCTCTACGCCCGTGACCATCTCGACCAGGTGCTGGCGACCTTCGGGTTGATCCTCTTCTTCAACCAGGGGATGGTGATCCTGTTCGGCCGGCAGCCGATCTTCGTCGCCTTGCCGCCGTTCCTGTCCGGCGCCGTCGAGATCCTGCCCGGCGTTCCCTATCCGGTCTATCGCCTGCTGATCATCGTGCTCGGGCTCCTGGTCGCAGTCGGGCTGTGGTTCCTCATCCAGAGGACGCGGATCGGCGCGCTGGTGCGCGCGGGAGCGACGAATCGCGAGATGGTCCGCGCGCTCGGGGTCGACATCCGCCTCTTGTACACGCTGGTGTTCGGGCTCGGCGCGCTTCTCGCAGGCTTCGCCGGCGTGATGGCCGGGCCGGTCTACTCCGTGAATGTCGGGATGGGAGAGCAAATCCTGATCCTCACATTCGTCGTGGTGGTGATCGGTGGGGTGGGCTCAATCCGCGGAGCGATGTACGGCGCTTTGCTGGTCGGCGTCGTGGACACCATCCTGCGCGCTTACGTGCCGGGCCTGTTGCGGGCGGTGATGGACGCCTCGCAGGCAGACATGCTCGGCGCCGGCCTCGCTTCGATGGGCGTCTACCTTCTGATGGCGCTCGTTCTCCTGTTGAAGCCGCGCGGCCTCTTTCCCGCGCATGCGTGACCGCCTTCTTCTGCCGCTTCTGCTTCTGATCGCAGCGTCGTTGCCCTGGGTCGCCGAGGCATTTGGCACGCCGGCCACCACCGGGCTCGCCACACGGATCGCGATCTATGCGATCGCCGCCGCCTCGCTGAACGTCATTCTCGGCTTCGGCGGTCTCGTTTCCTTCGGGCATGCAGCCTATTTCGGTCTCGGCGGCTACACGGTGGGGATCCTGTGGGAGCATTTTCGTCTCGGCGAACCGTTTCTCGGCATCGTTCCGGGCAGCGCGAATCTCCTCGTTACCTTTCCCTGCTCGCTCCTTGTTGGCGGCCTTGCCGCGGCGGCGATCGGCGCCCTCTCCCTGCGCACATCCGGCGTGCAGTTCATCATGATCACGTTGGCCTTCGCGCAGATGGTGTACTTTCTCTTCGTCTCGCTCGCCGTCTACGGCGGCGATGACGGGTTGATGATCCGCCGCACGAATGCGTTCCTCGGGCTGAACCTGCGCGACGCGGCGACGATGTATTGGCTGTCGCTCGGTGTGCTCGTCGTGTGGCTCTGGCTTCTGGGGCGGATTGTCCGCTCCCGCTTCGGCCGGGTGCTGGAGGGTGTGCGACAGAGCGAGCGGCGCATGGCAGCGATCGGCATCTCGACCTATCCCTACAAGCTCGCTGCCTTCGTCATCTCGGGCGTGGGCTGCGCCGCCGCCGGGGCCCTGTGGGCCAACCACGCCCGCTTCGTCAGCCCCGACATGATGCATTGGACGAAATCGGGCGAGCTGATGATCATGGTGATCCTTGGTGGCATGGGAACCCTCTTGGGTCCGGTGCTGGGCTCGGCCGCGCTTGTCGGCCTCGAATACATGCTCTCCGGCCTGACCGAGCATTGGCAGTTCATTCTCGGACCGATTCTGATCATGATCGTGCTCTTCGCGCGCAACGGGCTGATGAGTCTGCTTGCGCCACGTGGCCGTGCGAGCCGTGGCTGAGCCGGTTCTGGTGCTTGAGCGGCTGTGCAAGCGGTTCGGCGGGGTGATCGCCACCGATGATCTCAGTCTCGAGGTGCGGCCTGGCGAGATCCACGCGCTGATCGGCCCCAACGGTGCCGGCAAGACGACGGTCATCGGCCAGATCTGTGGGGAGATCAGGCCGGATGCCGGGCGCGTCCTGTTCGCCGGCGCCGACATCACGGCGCTGAGCGTCGCGCAGCGCGTCCGCTGCGGACTCTCGCGCACTTTCCAGATCGTCCAGCTCCTCGATGACGATACGGCGTTGGAGAACGTGGCCATTGCGGTGCAAGCTGCGCAGGGTCATTCGTTTCGGTTTTGGGCCGATGCGCGGCTCGACCGCCGACGGATAGAGGCCGCGCGCGCCTCTCTTCTCGAGGTCGGCTTGCCGCAGGAGCGTTGGCGCGTACGCGCCTCCGACCTCAGCCATGGCGAGCGGAAGCAGCTTGAACTTGCGATCGCGCTTGCGCGTCAGCCCAAACTTCTGTTGCTCGACGAGCCGATGGCTGGACTCGGAGCGGCCGAATCGGTCCGGATGACGGAGGTTCTCCGAGCGTTCAAGGGTCGCATTCCGATGCTGCTCGTCGAACACGACATGGATGCAGTGTTCCGCTTGGCCGATCGCGTCTCCGTGCTGGTGGCCGGGCGCTGCATCGCCTCCGGCCTCCCGGAGGCGGTCCGCACCGACCCTGCCGTGCGTGAGGCTTATCTCACGGAGGAGGAGGCATGATGCTCGAAGTGTCCTCCCTCCATGCCGGGTATGGGCGAAGCGAGGTGCTCTTCGACGTCAACCTCACGATCGGCGAGGGCGAGGTGGTCACGTTGCTTGGGCGTAACGGAATGGGCAAGACCACCACCGTGCGGGCCATCATCGGCCTTACGCCACCGCGCGGGGGGCAGGTTCGCTTCCTTGGCCGCGATGTTGCAGGCCTGTTGCCTGAGACGATCGCACGGCTTGGCGTCGGTCTCGTTCCGGAGGGGCGACAGGTGTTCCCGACGCTCACGGTGCGCGAGAACCTGGAGGCGACGGCCGCCAATCGCTCGGGCAGCGCCACGCCATGGCGGCTGCCCGAGGTTTTCGCGTTGTTCCCACGCCTGCGCGAGCGCGCCAATCAGCTGGCCCGCACCCTGTCCGGAGGTGAACAGCAGATGCTCGCGATCGGCCGGGCGCTGATGACGAACCCACGCCTCCTCATTCTCGATGAGGCAACGGAAGGTCTTGCGCCGGTGATTCGCGCCGAGATCTGGGCGACGCTCAGGACCCTGAAGGAGCGTGGGCAGGCAATCCTGGTGATCGATAAGAACCTCCCCGCCCTGCTGAAGTTGGCTGACCGCCACTTCGTGATCGAAAAGGGACGCACGGTCTGGTCCGGAACCACTTCCGCTCTCCGAATGGAGGAGGAGCACGTCAAGGGCTGGATCGGCCTTTGAGCCGACGAGCGTCCTCCGGACACCTCTGCAAAACGGCGTGTCAGCTGAGCATTCGGATGGTTCGGGAAGCCTTGTTTTGCGCATGGCGAGGCGGGGATGGGTCAGCGTCGGCAAGGTCGGAGCGGTTTGGTGGAGGGGCTGCTGCCTTCGGAGTGCTGCAAGCAGAGGGGTGAACGAGCGAGGTGGTCGAACTGCATAGCGCACCGCTGGAGACGCACGGGTCGGAGGCGAAGGAAGAGCTGTGTGGGGGCTCCGCCAAGCCGGTTACGAGTTGCCCCACTTCGGCGAATAGACCGAGGCTGAGAAAGCAACGGATCAAGCCGCAGGCGTGGTGGTGGGCTGGACGCCTGCCGGCAACGACGCCATGCCCGACTTGGACAGTTCTTTATCTGAGATGTCGATTGAGCTCGGGAAATATCAAGTTTGCGGCTTAGGTGTGGGGGAGTCGCTGTCAGGCTGGGGTGCAACGCTGTCACACGTAAGCTTTTTTGCGATTGTACTCGTCTTGACTTAATCCGACGGACGTTTGGTCTTGGCGTGGTGGGTGTCCGCCAGATGGAACTGTCCAATGGACACCTTGAAAAACCTCTGGTCCCGACGCGGTGTGACCCGATGCGTTTCCACTGGTGATGGTGGAGGCGGGGCATTGCGGGACAGGCGAGGTTCTTTGACGCGGAGGAACGTCTGCGCTGGCTGTCGGCCTCGGGCGCCCCACTGGAGCGGCTGTGCGCCTCGTGGTGGAGTTCGAGGCGTTCCGCGTGGAGAGCGAGGCGGCGCTTCTGCGTGCGGATCGCAGCCGCAACGGCCGGCCGCCCTGGGACGCGGTGCTGATGGTCCGCGTCCTGGTGCTGCAGGCGCTCTCCACGCTGTGGCCTCTGGCTGACCTTCGGTCTTGGGCGCCAAGACGATCTGACTCTATCGCGAGCAGCTGACGCGCGAGCGCGCGGGCCAGGCTGTTTGCGCGCTTCGATGCGATGCTGGCGGAACGTTGCTTGCCCGCGATGAGTGGGCAACTCGTCGACGCCACCGTGGTCGAGGCCCGGCGGCCTCGGCTGACCAGGGAGGAGAGGGAGACGCTGCGCGATGGCGGCACGCCCGAGGGAAGGTCGAAGGCGCGCACGCGGCAGACCGACCGCGATGGCCGCTGGACCATCAAGCGCGGCCGCACGTCCGGGCCGTCCGATGGCGGCGTCCAGCGACAGGCCACGGCCGAGATCGCGGTGCCGATGTTCGGCTTCAAGAACCATCTCGGCATCGATCGTGGGCACGGCTTCATCCGCCGTTTCATCGTCACGCATTCGGCGCCCGACGACGGCAGCGAGCGCGGCGCCCGTGCTGGATCCGAACAACACGGCCGGCGGGGTCTGGGCCGGAGACCGCAGGTCGGCCAGAAGCCACACTGCCGATCGTAGCAGGGCCAACGTGGCACTGCTCGACCGGCGCGGCTTCAGGCCCGGGTTCCAGCGCGGCAAGCCGCGGGGTAAGCCAATGCCCGCCCATATCGTACGCGGCCATGCGACCCGGGCCCGCGTGCGCAGCCTCGTCGAGCATGTGTTCGCCACGCAGAAGCGGGGCAAAGTCCTCGTCGTGCGCAGCATCGGGCTGGTCTGCGCCGCCGCGAGCATCACGCTCTCCGACCTAGCCTACAACATGCGCTGCCTGGTCTCTATCAAGGGGAGAGGTGGGCCCGCCTGACCGATCCGGGCGCCAAAAAGACCACCCCGCCCACCGCGCAGAGGCGGACCAGCGGATCCGAAACGGCCATTCCTCACGCATCCGGGCAGTAGCCGCAATCAGCAGCAGTCGAAGAACGGGCTATTCGAGGTGCCCAGCTTTCAGAGTCCGTCCACAAGCCAGATGGAGACGTGAGCGCTGGATCAAATCGCCCACGTCTAAAATCTGGCGGGCGGAAAATGGTTCCGGGGGTAGGGTTTGAACCGAAGACCTTCAGGTTATGAGGGCCTGGGAAGCGACACCCCGCACTGCGCAGACCTTCCTTTTTCTCCGCATTTTGATTGGTGTAGTTGACTTCCGGCGGAGCAGCGAGCACGCGGCTCTTCGCAGGCTCGCGCCGCGGTTTTCGCCCTCTTGCTTCCACCATGCTTCCTCGGGCAGGCGTGGTCGATGCCTGGAAGCAGATTGAGCATCAGGGTTGGACCGCGCCCATTTGCCGAAGCTGACCAAACGCATGGTCGACGCCGCGGAGATCGGCGCCACCGAGTATTTCATTTGGGACGACGATATCCCCAGCTTCGGCCTGCGCGTCCTGCCGAGCAAACGAAAGAGCTCCATCGTCCAGTACCGCGCCGGCCGCCGGTCCCGGCGGATGAGCCTGGGCCTCAGCACCGCGCTCACTTGCAAGCAGGCACGCTCGGGGGCAAACGCCTTCGTCGCCGCGGCAAAGAATGGCGAAGGCCCCGGCAGCCAAGCGTCACGCCGATCGGCATGCCATCACGGTAAAGGAGCTCACCGAGCGCTTCGACAAAGCGCGCATCTCAGTGCGGGTCGAGGAGTGCACGGCCAAAGGGCTATCGTCGCGTGCGGGAGCGGGTGATCGTCACCGGGTTGGGGCGTCACCGCCTGACCGAGGTGACGCGGGCGGACGTCGCCAAAATCCATCACGACCTCCGGCACGTACCCTACGATGCCAACCGGTGCCTGGATAGCATCTCCAAGATGTTCAGTCTCGGCGAGATGTGGGGCCTGCGGCCGGAGGGCACCAATCCCCGCAAGCACATCAAAAATACCCCGAGGAGAAGCGCGAGCGTTTCCTGAGCGGCGCCGAGCTTCGGCGCGTCGGCGAGGTGCTGCGCGAGATGGAAGACGAGGGAATCGAGCTTCCGTCCGCGATCGCAGCCGTGCGGCTCCTGATCCTGATCGGCTGTCGCCTGGGCGAGATCGTGACGCTCAAGTGGGAGTACGTGAACTTTGCCGGCAAGGCGCTTCGGCTTCGCGCCTCGAAAACTGGCGCGGAGGTGGTGCACCTCGGTTAGCCCGCCGTGGAGGTCCTACAGAAAATCGAGCGGGTCGAGAAGAACCCCTGGGTCATCGTCGGCACGAAACCCGGCGCGCGCCTCAGCGACCTCCAGCCCTTCTGGCAGCGGGTCCGCGCCCGCGCTGGGCTGAAGGACATTTGAATCCACGATTTTCCGCCCACCTTTGCCTTTGTCTCGACCGCCGTGGCCGCCGGCCAAGGCCGGCCGACGATCGGCAAGCGCTTGGGGCACACCCAGGTCCAGACGACCGCTCGCTGCGCCGACCTTGCCGCCGACCCGGTCACGACCGCCGCCGACAGCATCTCCATGCACGTGGCTGAAGCTTTTGCATAGCTGGTGCGATGTCTCATTTGAACCAGCACGCGATGTAGGAGCAGCTTTCGCGGAGCTACGATCCGCCGCGAAGGCATTCGACGCGACAGGCCAGCACCGACATTCCCGCCGACTATCCGGTACGCGTGAGGTCCGTCAGGGGGCGCCTCGAGCTGACGCAGGCGCAGCTGGCAGAGCGAATCGGCGTATCTTTTGCCACCGTGAACCGTTGGGAGAACGGCCAGTCAAAGCCCACGCGGTTGGCGTGGCAGCAGATCCTCGATCTCGAGTCTGAGATCATAGCATCGCAGGCGACAGCCGAGCCCATCTCGCTTCCAGCAGAGGCTCCGTCAACGCTCGACTTCGGGGCGAAGCCAAGCGTGGTCGCCGCGGTGGCAGAGGCAACCCGCCGTACCTACGGCCATCTCTTCAATCCGGCGTTCGCCACGGAGATTTCCCTGATCGATCCGCTGCCGCACCAGCGGATCGCCGTTTACGAGCACATGCTCGGCCTATCGCCGCTGCGGTTCCTTCTCGCTGACGATGCTGGCGCCGGCAAGACAATCATGACCTGCCTCTATCTCCGGGAGGTCTTCGCGCGTCGGCTCATGAAGCGCGTTCTCGTCGTTCCGCCTGCCGGGCTGGTCGGCAACTGGGAACGCGAGATGCGAACGCTGTTCCGCCTCTCGTTTCGGATCGTGCGCGGGGCGGAAGCGCGAACAGGAAACCCGTTTGTCGGGCCGGACAGCGACCGCTTCATCATCAGCGTCGACACGCTGGCGGGCGAGCGCATGTTCGCGCGTCTGCGCGAGGCCGTCGCGTCGGGAGCCGCCCTCCCATACGACCTCGCGACCTCGTGGTATTCGACGAGGCGCATAAGCTGGCCGCTGATCGCGAGCAGGACTTCTACGTCCGCAAGACCGATCGGTACCGCCTTGCCGAGGCGCTCGCCGGCCTGCCGGCCGATGACCCGCGATGGGACCTCGGCTGGTCGGCGACGAACATGCTGTTGCTGACCGCAACGCCGCATATGGGGAAGGACTTCCCCTACTACTGCCTGTGGCGGCTGCTCGCTCCGGACGCGCTCGCGACCTTCGATGCGTTCCAGGCCTTTCCCGAGGCACAGCGCCGCCGCCACTTCATCCGGCGCACGAAGGAGGAAATGGTCCGCTTTGATGGGCAGCCTCTCTACCCGCAGCGGCAGTGCGACACCCTCAGCTATGAGCTGAGCCCGGCGGAGCAGCAGCTCTACGAGGCGACGACCAGTTACATCAGCGAGACCTACAACAAGGCGCGGATCCTGAACCGCTCCGCGGCGCGCCTCGCCATGAGCGTGTTCCAGCGCCGCCAGGCCAGTTCGACCTATGCGCTGATGCGCTCCTTCGAGCGCCGCCTTGAGCGGTTGGACGAGGCCATCGAGCTCGTCCGCTCTGGCCGCGCCGAAGAGCTGGAGCGCCGCCAGAAGCGCATCGGGGACACGCCTGATTTCTTCGAGACCCGCACCGCTGACGAAGATGCCGACGACGCCGGCGATCGGGAGCGTCACGAGGAATTCGAAGAGAACGCCCTGGGCGGGCTTGTCGCGCTGACCCTGATGGAGCTCCAGGAGGAGCGCGCCGAGGTCGAGACCCTGCTCGCACAGGCGCGACGCCTTGCCGATGCGGGCGAGGACTCCAAGTTCGAGAAGCTCCGCGCGGTGCTGCGCGATCCAGACTTCGCGCGAGAGAAGTTCATCATCTTCACCGAGCACCGCGACACGGCCGAGTTCCTCGTGCGCCGTCTTGAAGGGCTTGGCTTCACGAGACAGGTCGCGCTGATTCATGGCGGCCTCGACTACCGCGACCGTGAGGCGCAGGTCGAGCTGTTCCGCCGCCCGCTGGACGAAGGGGGCGCCAACTATCTGGTCGCCACGGACGCAGCCGGCGAAGGGATCAATCTCCAGTTCTGCTGGCTCATGGTGAACTATGACGTGCCCTGGAACCCGGCGCGTCTCGAGCAGCGGATGGGACGCATCCACCGGTATGGCCAGAAGCGCGATCCCGTCATCATCGTCAATCTCATCGCCGGGGAGACGCGCGAGGGCCGGGTCCTGAAGACCCTGCTCGACAAGCTGGAGCTGATCCGCAAGCAGCTCCGGTCGGACAAGGTCTTCGATGT
>CALBEG010000068.1 GCA_937927455.1 uncultured Elioraea sp.
CGTTCAGCGATCACGTCCCACACGGGACGGCGGTGGAAGAAGGAGATGCCGAAGTCGCCCCGCAGCGCGTTGCCGAGGAAGACGAGGAAACGTTCCACCAGTGGTCGGTCGAGCCCGAGGTCGCGCCTAAATGCTGCGACCTGCTCCGGCGTGGCGCGCTGATCAGCGAGCATGATCTCGACCGGGTCGCCAGGGGTGAGCGTGATCATTAGGAATACGATCACGCTCACCCCCAACAGCACTGGGAGGAGCTGGAGAAGGCGTTCAGCGAGGCGGGTCGCGCTCAAGCAGGGCGTATGTCCGCGGATAGCGGAGGTTTGAGTGCTGCGAGCACTAGGCGGATCCTTGGAGGTCCCTCACGGTTTTGTCGAGCCGCGTCGGTCGGTCGCTTATGCCACGATGCGCACGCGATGGAGGTTAATCCGGCTGTCTGCCTGCGGCCGCCACCCGGCGACCCGCTTCGACACGCCGTAGATGTCCTGCGGCAGCCAGAGGAATATCCACGGAGCCTGATCGGTGACGATGGCCTGGGCGCGCTTGTACATCTCGGCGCGCTTCGCCTGGTCGAGTTCTGTTTCGGCGGCATCGAGCAGTTGGTCAACTTCCGGGTTGGAGAAGCCCGCGGTGTTGCCGCGTCCGCCTGTGCGCAGCGTGGGCACCATGATGTCGGAAGGATCGAGGGAACCGTTACCCCAGGAGGTAAGCAGCATGTCGCGCTCGCGACGCCGAGCGTGGTCCTGCCACATCGGTGTTAACACAGCGCCCTCCCAGACTTGTGCGCGCACGCGAAGTCCCGTGCGGGAAAGGAAAGCGGCAATGGCTTCCGCCACTTCCTTTAACGCGGCGGTCGTATCGAGCACCATCTCAGTCCCCTCCGCCACGCCGGCTTCAGCAAGCAGGGAGCGTGCGCGAGCAAGATCGTGGCGGTACTCTGGGAGGTCGGGGTTGAAAGCGAAGGCATCGGGGCTCATCACGCCTCGGAGCGGGGTAGCAGTATTGCTCAGGATCCGCACAATGATCGCCTGCTTGTCGAGGGCATGATTCAGCGCGCGGCGCACGCGCATGTCGTTGAACGGCGCCTTGGCATTGTTCAGCGCGACGAAAAAGGTGCGCGTGCCGTTCACCCTCGCAACCTTGGCGTTCGGGCTTGCCTCGACCTGGCGCATCGCCGATGGCGGCAGCTCGTTGATGATGTCGACCTCGCCGGCGAGCAGGGCGGCGACGCGCGTGGAGTTCTCGGGCAGGATCCGGAAGATCACCCGATCCACCTGGGCGGGGCCAGCGGGCGGGATGTCGAGCGAGCCGCCATAGTAGCTGTCGAAGCGTTCGAGGATGATCGCCTCACCGCGACGCCACTCGACCAACCGAAACGGGCCGCAGCCGTCGGGTCGAGTCTGCATGCCTTCCTGGCCGACGCGTTCGACGTGGCGGCGGTTTACCACCTCTTGAAACGGAAGCATCGCGGGCAAGATCGGCCACGGCTCGCTAAGGACGAATCGAACGGTGCGCTCATCCACCGCCACCGCCTCTGTCATCGGCCCGAGCAGGCCCTTACGTGGGCTCGTCTGCCCGCCCATGGCGCCGTCCTTGACCAAGCGGTTGAAGGTAAAAGCGACGTCCTCGGCAGAGAGAAGATCACCCGAGTGGAAGCGAATGTTGGGGCGAAGGCGGAACTCGTAGGTCTTCCCGTCGACAGCGCGCCAGGACTCCGCAACCTCTGGCACGATGCGCATATCTGGGTCGCGAGTCAGCAGCCCGTCGTGAATGTTGCGAATAATGGTCTGGGTTTCGCGATTGCGGTGATTGGCTGGGTCGAGGGTAAGCGCATCCTGGCTGAAGCCGACGCGCACGTCGCGCATGCGACCCTGGGCGAGTAGGCCAGTAGGGGCAAGTCCGGCGCCGGCTGCGGTGGCGATAAGTTGGCGGCGTCGAAGCATGGTCGTCTCCCGGTCTGGTTGTCCACCCCGTCGCTGGGCGGGGGTTTGACCCCTCGCAAGGTGCCTCTTAGCACAGCTTGTGCCAGCTTATGCACGAGCTTGGGGGCCGTCTGTTGCCATCCGATGGCGCGAGGTACGCGCTCGCGCGCAAAACACGCGCGGGGACAAAGAGCGCTCCGCTGCGTGTGGCAGACGTGGCGCCCCTCAGGAAATAGGACGAAGTGCGGTACGCGGTCAGCGCGAGTAGAACTCGACCACCTGCGCGGGTTCCATCTGCACCGGGTAGGGGACGTCCGTCAGTTTTGGGGCGCGCAAAAAACGCCCACGCATTGCGCGGTGATCGACCTCCACATACTCGGGCACGTCGCGTTCGGCGGACTGTGCGGCATCCAAAACGCAGGCGAACTGCTTGGCCTTCTCCTTCAGTTCGATCTGGTCGCCGTCCCGTACCGAGTAGGACGGAATGGTGACCCGCTTGCCGTTCACCAGCACGTGCCCGTGATTCACGAGCTGGCGCGCGGCAAAAGGAGTGATGGCGAGCTTCATCCGGTACACCACCGTGTCGAGCCGACGCTCGAGCAAGTCGATCAGGTTCTCCGATGTGTCGCCCTTCCGCCGCACCGCCTCCTCGTAGTAGCGGCGGAACTGACGCTCCCCGATGTTGCCGTAGTACATTTTCAGCCTCTGCTTGGCCATCAGCTGCAGGCCGTAGTCGGTAGGCTTCTTGCGGCGCTGCCCGTGCTGGCCGGGCCCGTAATCGCGCTTATTAACAGGGCTCTTCGGCCGGCCCCAGAGGTTGACGCCGAGGCGTCGGTTGACCTTGTACTTGCTGGCAAGGCGCTTCGTCATCCGCTCGGATCCTTCGTTGTCGGGCCGCCCCCGAGGTCGGCTGCTCAATGTCCCGGTAGGCCACTGCACAAGGGCGTGGCGGAACTTTCGTTCGCGTTCCCGGGAGGGCATGAGCGGATACGCGGTCGGTCATCGCTTGTCAAATCCCGCCCCGAACCATTATCCCGCCGGTCATGATCACGCGGAGCGACGTGCAGATCCTCGGCCTCTCTGCCGGCGTGGTCGGCAGCCTCGTCGGCGGCTTCACTTTGGGCATCGGCATGGGGCTCATCGCGCAGGGGGCGCATATCGGCTGGCTGCTCGCCCTGCCCGGTGCCCCCTTGGGTGGCGCTCTGGGCCTCCTGCTCGCGCAACGCCTCGCGCGTCGGCTCCCGCGCGAACCACAGTGACCGCGCCAGCCGCTTTCGCCTGTTCCCTTACACCGCCTGATCCGGCTCCAATTCCATGCCAGGCTCGATGCGCCCGCGCAAGCGCCGCCCGCGCGCGAGTTCCGTCACCACACCGTGCAGGGTGCGCAGCTCCTGCTCCGTCACTTCGGCGCGCTGGAAGAAGTGACGGATGTTGCGCACCATCGTCGGGCGCTTGTCGCGGTTGCGAAGGAAGCCGCAGGCGTCGAGCTCGATCGTCAGATGGCGGAGGAAGTTCTCAAGCTCGCTTTTGGTCGCCACGCGCGTTTCGTTGGTCACCAATCGCGCCGGCGGCGTTGCATCACCCGCCATCCACCACTCATAGGCGAGTACCATGACCGCCTGGGCGAGATTCATCGAGTTGAAGGCCGGGTTGAGCGGCACCTGAACCAGCGTGTCCGCGTGGGCGAGGTCGTCGGCGGTGAGGCCGTTGCGCTCCGGGCCGAACAGAATCCCCGCCCGCAGCCCTCGTGCGGCGATGTCACGCAGCATTGTGGCTGCTGCGCGGGCGGTGGTGGTGGTGATGATGACGTGGCGCGGACGGGGGCAGGTAGCGAACACCCGGTGGAGGTCGGCCACCGCCGCGGCGACCGACGCGTGCGTCGTCGCCGCCTCTAGGATTGCATCCGCCCCGCAGGCAGTGCGCCAGGCGCGCTCGGTGAGCAGGTTCTCGCGCGGGTTGACGAGGCGAAGATGGAACAATCCGCCGTTCGCCATAGCCCGTGCCACTGCCCCAATATTCTCAGCAAGCTGGGGGCGGACGAGCACGATGAGGGGTGTATTCTCCCCGACGGGCCCGCTGACCTTACTCCGTACCTCCTCGTCCACGCGGTGGGGATAAGGCGGGCGGGTGGCGGCTGGCAAGCCTCGCTGCAGCCTCATCCGCCCAGGCGGCGCAGCATGGCGCGCATCTGCGCGATTTCCGCCTCCTGGGTGCGGATCACCTCCTCGGCAAGCTTGCGCACCTCAGCATCCCGGCCGTAGCGCAGCACGATGCGGGCCATCTCCACCGCCCCCTCGTGGTGCGGGATCATGCCGCGTAGGAAGTCGATGTCGGCGTTACCGCTGAAGCGGATGTCCATCGCACGGTGCATGCGCTCGTTCGCCGCCTGGAATGCCCGCGTGCTTTCTGTCTCGGCGGTCGGAGCGGGGCCGTGGCCGTGATGGGGCCCGTGCTGGGCGAGGGCGACGGTGCCGCCGAGCACTGCGCCGACGGCGAGCGTGAGGATTATCCTGCGCATGGTCGTGTCCCTTCACTGGCCTGGAGCACGCACCTCCCCTGCACGGCAGCCAATAGCGACGCCCTCGAGGGAAGAAAGGGGGGAGGATCCGTTGGCGCTCAGTTGCCACCGCTGAGCGCGCCCATCGCGCGGCCTAGGGTATAGAGGCCGGCCGCCGCCATCACTGCGACCGAGGCCCAAGGGAGGAAAGCGGTGAGCTGGGTGAACCGGGACTCGCCGCGGGCGGGGGAGGCGAGGCGAAGCGAGAGGGCGGCGGCCAGCGCGACACCGCTCAGCAACACCCCAAGACCGAGTGAGAAGGCGGCCACCATCGCCAAGCCGAGCGCTGGCGCCCCAGCCTGCAGGGCGAGGGCGAGCACCACAACGGCGCCGGGGCAGGGCGCGAGCCCGCCGCCGAAGCCGGTAGCGATTACCATCCGCCAGCCGACGCTGCGGCCCGTCGGCGGCGTGGCATGGCGATGCGCATCATCGTGCCCGTGATGGTGACGGTTGTCTTGCCCGGCATCGGCGTGATCACCGTGGTGGTAGCCGTGGTGATGCCCCCGATTGCGCACCAGTCCGCGCACCAACCAGGCGGCGGCCGCAAGCACCACCACGCCGCCGGTCAGCGAGAGCCAGGGCAACCAGGCCGAAGGAACGCGATCGAGCCCGACCGCGAATGCACCGAGCACCAGCCCCCAGACGACGAGCGAATGTCCGATTGCTGCGGAGAGGCCGAGCACCACCCCTTGCACCGGCGTGCCGCGCGTGGCGATGACAAACCCCGCCATCATCGACTTCGCATGTCCCGGTTCGAGGGCGTGCAGGGCGCCGAGGGCAAAGGCGGCCGGCAGCCAAAGCCAGGGTGCCACTCCGCCCGCCCCAAGCGCCGAAAGGAACCCGCCTTCCATCGCACGCTCCCCGGCTTCGGCCTCATAGGAACTTCGTCAGCGCGCGGAACTCGGCGAGTGCCGCCTCCGCCTTGCCCTCCTCGATCGCGCGGTCGAGGCAGTGGTCGATGTGGTCCTGGATGAGTTCGCGCTTGGCGTTGCCGATCGCGCGTTCGATCGCGTGCAGCTGCTGCGCGAGCTCGAGACAGGGGCGGCCCGCTTCGATCATGCCGACCACGGCCCGCAGGTGGCCCTCGGCGCGGCGCAGCCGCTTGACGATGTCGCCGTGGCTGGCGTGGCGGATACCGCCCGCTTGGGCGTCGTGCTTCATGCCCTATATCCTATCCCTGGGGAGAGGATCGTCAAGCGCACGCTGGGGGAGTGTTTCCCGTTGCACTCAGGCGGCGACCCCCTGGCGCAGCAGGAGGTAGGTGACCGCGTCGGCAAGCGCCCCGAAGGAGGCCTCGATAACGTTGCCCGACACGCCGACTGTGCTCCAGCGCGCCTGATCGGGGCCTTCCGACTCAATCATCACCCGCGTTGTGGCGGCAGTGGCTTGGTCGGGGGTGAGGATGCGTACCTTGTAGTCAACGAGCCTAAGCGCCCGCACTTCCGGGTAGTGCGGCTCCAGCGCCTTGCGCAGCGCGGCATCAAGCGCGTTCACGGGCCCATTGCCTTCCGCCACCGTCAGCACCCGCTCGCCCTTGACAACGAGCTTGAGCGTGGCCTCAGACAGCGGCTCTTCGCTCTCGTGGCGACGTTCCACAAGCGTACGGAACGATTCGAGCCGAAAATACTCTGGCACGCCGCCGAGCACGCGCCGGGCGAGGAGTTCGAACGAGGCTTCTGCCGCGTCATACGCGTAGCCAGCAAACTCGCGCGCTTTCACCTCATCGAGAATGCGCTTCACCCGTGCGTCCTCAGGGTCGATCTCAATTCCTGCCTCGCGCAGCCTGGCGAGAATGTTGGATCGACCCGCCTGGTCCGAGACAACGATGACCCGGTGGTTGCCCACGCGCTCGGGCGCGACGTGCTCGTAGGTGGCGGGATCGCGCGCCACTGCCGAGACGTGCAGGCCCCCTTTGTGAGCGAAGGCCGATTCGCCAACATAGGGGGCACCGCGTACCGGCGCGCGATTGAGCCGCTCGTCAATCAGGCGGGAGAGCTTGGTGAGCCCTTTGAGCTGCTCCTCGCTCACTCCCGTCGCGTAGCCCATTTTCAACATCAACGTGGGGATGATCGAGACGAGATTGGCGTTGCCGCAGCGTTCGCCGATGCCGTTGATCGTGCCCTGCACCATGCGGCAGCCGGCGCGCACGGCGGCGAGGCTGTTTGCCACCCCGTTGCCAGTGTCGTCGTGGCCGTGGAAGCCGAGACGCTCGCCGGGGATGAAGCCTGTCACCTCGCGCACGATCTCCTCCACCTCGTGCGGCAGCGTTCCGCCATTGGTGTCGCAGAGCACGATCCACTCCGCCCCAGCTTCGTGCGCGGCGCGAATGGCAGCAAGCGCGTAGCCGCGGTTGCGCTTGAAGCCGTCGAAGAAGTGCTCGGCGTCGAACATCACCGTCTCGGCGCGCCGCTTCGCTTCCGCCACACTCTCGCCAATCATTGCGAGGTTCTCCTGAAGCGTCGCGCCGAGCGCCACCTCGGCATGGTAGTCCCAGGTCTTGCCGACGAGGGTGACGACAGGCGTGCGAGTCGAGAAGACGGCAGCGAGGCCGGGGTCGTTGGCGGCGGAACGCCCCGCCCGCCGCGTCATGCCAAACGCGGCAAGGCGCGCCTGGCGTAGGGGCGGAGGTGCGGCGAAGAAGGCATCGTCGATGGGGTTAGCCCCAGGCCAGCCGCCTTCGATGGTGTCGATGCCGAAAGCATCGAGAGCGCGTGCGATTGCGATCTTGTCCGCCACCCCCCAATCCACACCCTGCATTTGCTGCCCATCGCGCAATGTGCAGTCGTAGAGGTGGATCCTCGTCGTCATGACGCGCGTCTCCAGGTTGTCCCGGCGGGCGTGTCCTCGAGCACAATGCCTTTCGCCGCGAGGTCAGCACGGATTGCGTCGGCGGTGACAAAGTCACGCGCGCGGCGGGCGGTCAGGCGGCGGGCAATGGCCGCTTCAATCTCGGCACTGTCGATACCGCCACGGAACCAGGCGGCCGCCGAGCGGGGGAGAAGACCCATGAGGTCTGCTGCAGCGCGAAGCTCGGCACCTGCTGCGCGCTCACCGGCCAGGGCTCTGTCCGCGAGGCCATGCATGGCGGCAAGTGCAGCTGGCGTGTTCAGATCGTCCAGCAGGCAATCGTACACGGGTTGCG
Source organism: uncultured Elioraea sp. (assembly GCA_937927455.1). Classification (GTDB taxonomy): domain Bacteria; phylum Pseudomonadota; class Alphaproteobacteria; order Acetobacterales; family Acetobacteraceae; genus Elioraea. The sequence goes on from CALBEG010000068.1 coordinate 7,616, forward strand.
GAATTTCCTGCGCAGGTTCCGGTTCGCCGACGTGCTCGAGAGCACGATAGAAGCGGTCGAGCTCCCGCCGCGCCTCAGCAAGCCCGGCCTCCGTGTAGTCGAGCGGCATGCGGTAATGCGTCTTAAGCAGCAGAAGGCGGAAGGCCTCACCAGCCCAGTCGCCGTGCCCAAGAATCTCTGCCACCGTGACGAAGTTACCGAGCGACTTCGACATTTTCTCGCCGTTGACGAGAAGCATGCCGTTATGCACCCAAAACCGCGCGAAACCAGAGCCTGGAAAGGCACAGAGCGACTGCGCGATCTCGTTCTCGTGGTGGGGGAAGATCAAGTCGATCCCGCCGCCATGGATGTCGAAGTCGGTCCCGAGATGGCGCCAGGACATGGCGCTGCACTCAATGTGCCAGCCAGGGCGACCGCGGCCCCACGGGCTCGCCCAGCCAGGCTGGTCGGCGGTGGAAGGTTTCCACAGCACGAAGTCGTAGGGAGATCGTTTGTAGGGCGCGACCTCGACCCGAGCCCCAGCCTCCATTTCTGTTAGAGAACGTTTCGATAGCGCGCCGTAGCGCGGAAAGGATGGCACGTGGAACAGCACGTGGCCCTCCGCCTCGTAGGCATGGCCGGTGGCGACCAGGCGCTCGATCAGCGAGATCATCTCAGCGATCGTTTCCGTAGCGCGAGGTTCAATGTCGGGGGGCAAGGCGCCGAGGGCGGCCATGTCCTCATGGAACCAGCGGGTTGTCCGCTCGGTTACCTGCTCGATCGTTTCGCAGCGCGTCCGCGCGGCCGCCATGATCTTGTCGTCGACGTCTGTAATGTTGCGCACATAGGTCACGCGGGGAAAGAGCTCGCGCAGTAGCCGCACTAAAACATCAAACACGACGACAGGGCGCGCATTGCCGATATGAGCACGGTCGTAAACGGTGGGGCCGCACACATAGAGCCGAACATGCTCAGGATCGAGCGGGCGGAAGCGCTGCTTCGTGCGAGTGGCCGAGTTGTAAAGAACCAAATCCGTCATCTGAAGGTCCTCGATCGCTTCAGTCGCTGCCAGCCCGTAACGCTGGCCAGAGTGCATTGGGGTCAGATCGAGCGGCGACAGATCACGGTGTTTGGCCAAGAGCACATCGGAGTCGGGAGCTTACGCGATCACGGCCTATGACGGGAAGCAAGGCAGCCATGTCCGGGCCGTGTTCCTCGCCGGTAAGGGCAAGGCGGAGGGGGCGCCACAGCGCACGGCCTCTCCGTCCCGTTTCTGCACCCAGCCTTGCCGCCCAGGCCTTTGCCGTTGTTTCATCCCAAGGTTCTGGCGGCAGGGTGTCGAGTGCTGCGCGCAAGAACGCAGCCTCCTCGAGCAGCGGCGGCGGGACAATACGGCCGGTAACGACCTCCCACCAGGCACGCGCCTCGGACAGCAGGTCGAGATTGCCACGCACGGCGTTCCAGAACGCCTCCGTTGCGCCTTCGGGAAGGCGGTCCCGCACGGACGCAAACGGCATCGCCTGCAGCACTCGACGGTTGAGGGCGAGGAGCTGGCGGATGTCGAAGCGCTGCGGGCTAGGACCGAAGCGGCCGAGGTCGAAACCGGCAACGAGCTCATGCGGCAGGCCAGGAATAGCCTCATCGGGCGTGCCGAGGCGGGCGAGATAGCCTGCCAGCGCCTCCGGCATCACCCCGTCGGTGCGAAGCGCGCGCAATGAGAGCGAGCTCAGGCGCTTGGAAAGCGGCTCGCCCGCCGCGTCGACCAGAAGCGGCAGGTGGGCGAAGCGGAAAGCGGAGATGTCGGCGCCGAGAGCGGCGAGAATATCGAGCTGCACACCCGTGTTGGTGACATGATCCTCCCCGCGTATGATGTGGCTGACGCGGAAGTCGAGATCGTCGACCACAGAGGCGAAGATGTAGAGGGGGTTGCCATCGGCGCGTACGACAACTGGGTCGGAAATTGTAGGCAGCTTCACGATTCGCCTGCCGAGGACAAGGTCCTCCCACACAATCTCGCGATTGGAAAGGCGAAACCGCCAGTACGGGGGCTTGCCGGAGGCAAAGGCATGGGCGCGCTGCTCCTCAGTAAGGGCAAGCGCGGCGCGGTCGTAGACGGGAGGGCGGCCGCGAGCCAGGCGCTGCTTACGCTTCGCCGCTAGTTCCTCCTCGCTTTCCCAGCAGGGATAGAGACGACCCGCGGCCTTCAGCGCCTCGGCTGCCTCAGCGTAGCGCGCAAGACGATCGCTCTGGCGAATCGGCCCCTCGTCCCAATCGAGACCGAGCCAACGCAGATCCTTTTCGATGGCGTCGGCGTATTCAGTGCGCGAGCGTGCGGCGTCCGTGTCGTCAAGCCGAAGCAGGAATGATCCGCCCGCTTGGCGCGTGAACAGCCAGTTGATGAGCGCAATGCGGGCATTGCCGATGTGCAAGTCGCCGGTTGGCGAAGGAGCGAAACGGACGCGCACGCGAAGGGCGCGATCAGTCATCTGCGTCGGCGAGGCGGCGCGGGTCGAGGCTTCGCCAGTCGCGCTCTTCGCTCCCAGGCGGGGCTGGATTGGCGGCGAAGAAGGCAAGTTCTGCAGCAGAGGACCAGCCAAGGTCGCCGGCACCGATCACCTCGGCGTCCTCACCAAAAGCGTGCCATGCGGCTGTGACATCGCGAGGGCTCGCGCCCGGCCAACGGCAGCGCTCCACGCTGTCGCGCACATACGCGCGCGCAAAGGCGTTAGCATGCATCAGGGTGGTAAAGCCGCGCACCTCCTCACCCTCGCACTTGTTTCCCCCTGAGAGGTCAACAAGGCGTACCATCCAGCCGCCAGCCGGAGCGAAGATCGACTCCATCATCGCACGAGTGCAGTGAAACCGTTGGTGATGGGATAGCGACGGTCGCGTCCGAAAGCGCGGGGCGTGATTTTTACCCCGGGCGGGGCTTGGCGACGCTTATATTCGGCGCGATCGAGCATGCGCCAGACACGCAGCACCGTGGCGCGGTCGTGCCCCTGCGCCACCAGCGCATCGACGGATTGTTCGCCCTCGACGAGCCCTTCCAGTATCGCATCGAGCTCATCGTAGGGTGGCAGCGTGTCCTGGTCAGTCTGATGGGGCCTCAACTCGGCCGACGGCGGTTTGACGATCACTCGCTCCGGTATCACGGGCCCGACCGGGCCCTTCGCCCCACGCGGCAGGCATTCGTTGCGGAACCGGGCAAGCGCGAAGACGGTGGTCTTGTAAACGTCCTTGAGAACGGAGAAGCCGCCGCACATGTCGCCGTAGAGGGTCGCGTAGCCCACCGACATCTCACTTTTGTTGCCGGTCGTGAGCAGCATGTCGCCCCACTTGTTGGAGAGCGCCATCAGGATCAGGCCCCGCGTCCGGGACTGGATGTTCTCCTCCGTGATGTCGGGGGGACAGTTACCAAACACCGGGGCGAGGATGCGGTGGAAGGTGTCCATCGCCTCGGTGATGGGGATCACGTCGTAGCGCACACCCAAGGTGCGCGCGCAGGCCCGGGCGTCCTCGAGGCTCTCACGCGAGGTGTACGGCGAGGGGAGCATGACCGCCCGCACCCGATCCGCCCCCAGCGCATCGACCGCGACGGCGGCGGTGACCGCGCTGTCGATGCCGCCCGAGAGGCCGAGGACGACGCCGGGAAAGCCGTTCTTCGCCACGTAGTCGGAAAGCCCCAGCATCATCGCGCGCCAGATGCTCTCTTCGCGCCCCTCTTCGGGGGCGATGTGCGACGTCGCGCAGACTAGGCGGTTCCCCTCCCGCCGCCACTCCGCGACCGCGAAATCCTCCTCCAGCGCGCGCAGCCGCACACGCAGGGAACGGTCCGGATCAAGCACGAAGGAGGCGCCATCGAAGACGAGCTCGTCCTGCCCGCCGACTTGGTTGAGGAAGACAAAGCCGAGACCGTTCTCGACGACGCGGCCGATCGCCAGCGAGAGGCGACGGTCCTGCTTGCCGGCCTCGTAGGGCGAGGCGTTGACGGAGACGAGAAGCTCGGCCCCGCTCTCGCAGAGGGTCTCGCACACGTCGGGCAGCCACCAGTCCTCGCAGATCATCAGCCCGAGGCGAAAACCGCGGAAGGAGACGGGCCCAGGGGCGGGGCCGGGTACGAAGTGGCGCTTTTCGTCGAACACGCCGTAGTTCGGCAGCTCGTGCTTGGCGCGCATGGCGAGAATTCCCCCCGCGTCGAGCACCAAAGCGGCATTGTAGAGCTTCTCCCCTTCGCGCCAGGGGGCGCCGACGACGACCGCGGGGCCACCATCGCCGGTCAGCACGGCAAGACGCTCGACCGCGTCGCGACAGGCGTCGAGGAAAGCGGGCTTTAGCACCAGATCATCCGGCGGATAGCCGGAGATAGAGAGTTCTGGTGTCAGAACGAGATCGGCCCTCTCGGCAGCGGCACGCGCACGTGCGGCGAGGATCTTTCCGGCATTCGACGTGATGGCGCCCAAGTGAGGATCGAGCTGGGCCAGCGCCAGCCTGAGCCGTTTCGTCATGGGCCGCGACGCTAGGGGCGGGGCAGGGCAGCGTCAACGCGGCCGCCGCGCACGCCGAGTATCATGCCCGCGGTAACGGCGAGTACGCCAAGCACTCCACCCAACCCCAGCGGCTCTCCGAGCAAAGGCCAGGCCGCCACGGCGGTGAGCGCCGGCACCACCGAGGTGAATAAGGACAGCCGCACTGGCCCGAGCGCTATCAAGGCGCGGTTGTAGAGCAGCGATGCGAAGGCCATCGCCAACACGCCCTGATACAGTCCCTGGAAAAGGACCTCGCCCCGGGACGCGAGGTGGATGTTGGAGGGGAGTGCGAACCACCACAGCGGGAGATACAGCGGCGCGCAGCCGATGGCGATCGAGGTGGTGGCCTGCAGTGCGTTGATCCTCCAACGCCGAACTAGGATGGTAAACCCAGCCCAGGAGGAGGTGGCGAGAAGGAACAGGAGGTCGCCGCGCCAGGCACCAGGCGAGTCGAAAAAGCCGAGCCCCGCCAGCAGCGTAATGCCGATCGCAATAAGCGCGAGCGAGCGTCGCCGTTGGCAGGAGATCGGCTCTCGCAGCCAAAGGAAGGCGAGGAGAGCGGTGACGAAGGGCAGTGCTCCAGGCAACAGAACCGCGCCGTGCGCGGCTGGTGCGAGCTCGAAGGCGGCGTAGGCAAGCAGCGCGAAGCCATAGCCCGCGGTGGCGGTCAGGGCGGCGATGCGCAGCAACGGGACGCCGCGCAACGTCCCCAATAGGGCGGCCGGCAGCAGGGCAACGAAGGAGACGCCGAAGCGCAACGCAGCCAGGTCCCACGACGTCAGTACCCCCTTGGCACCGGCGCGGCTAGCCAGGATAAAGCCTGTCCAGATCACGAGCACGCCGGTGGCGAGAACAAAGCCGAGGCGACGCTCCTGGGCGTCTCCAGCTGTCGGCGCGAACAGTGCGTAGATCACGGATTGCGCGCGCCGTTCTTTCGGAACAGGAACTCTCGTCCGATCTTGACCCGGGGCGCCCCATCATAGGCGATGATGTCAGCCGTGGCATAGGTCTCGCTCCAGATCTCGGGCAGGAAGGACCCTGTACCGACAAGGTCGAGAGGGGCCTTGGCATCGGCCATCACCCGGCACTTCTCGACCGAGAAGCCGGAGGAACCGATGATGCGCACGCGCGGAAACCCCGCCTCGTCGAGCGCCTCGCGCATGCGCCAAATCGCGGCTGCAGAGACTCCGGTGCCGACTAGCCACTTGAGTTCGGTCTCCGAGCGGTAGCGGCGGATCGCGTGCGGCGCGTGGCGTTCGAGCACCGCGTAAGAGGAGGGCGGATCGAGCCCCTCCATGTAGCGCCCGCCGTGCGTGTCGAGCCGAACGGCAAGGCGGCCCTCGACGGCAAGGTCCGGAAAGCGTCGGGCAACGGCGATCGCATCCGTCACCTCCGTGCCGAAATAATCCACCAGCACCGTTAAATCCTCCTCGGGAAAGGTCTCCCTGAACATCTCGGCTGCGCGCACTGTGGAGCCAGCGTAGCCGATCAGCGCATGCGGCATTGTGCCAAGGCCCCGATTGGTACCAAACCAGTGCGCGGTCGCATCGTTCGCGTTACCGATGAAGCCCTTCGCTCCCTGCGCTTGCGCCGCTCGAGACCCGACCGCGGCCGCATAGGCCATCATATCCGCCATTTCGCTGCCGGCGCAGTGGCGCGCATCCATGGCCAGAAACGGAATGTGGGGAAGCTCGAGGCACATTGCCCAAGCGTTCCATGCTGCAACACAGGTCGGCCCAAGCTTCTGCAGCAGGATGGTCTCGAGTTCAGCCAGTTCAGCAAAAGAGCCGCTAATGTAAAGGAGAGGGTCGCCGGCGCCGACCACCGTACCTTCCGGGTGCATCACCTCGATGCTCACCGTATCGCCGCGTATCGCGCGCAGCCAGTCGATCGCGATGCGCGGCGCTGAAATGACGGGGCGGCGCATGAACACCGCGTAGGTCACGGTGCAGTCGCCGAAGCGTTCGACGATCCGGCGCGTGCGCGTGAAGTATGAGTCCGTGTGGCGGCAGATCTCCTCCGCCGGAGGGTTCGCGACGGCACGCACGATCGCCGCGGACCTAGTGCATAGCGACACGTCGGCCAATCTCGGCGCCGCGCCGCCGGCGCAGTTCGTCCGCCACCAAGAAGGCGAGTTCGAGCGCTTGCTCTGCGTTCAGCCGCGGGTCGCAGAAGGTATGATAACGGGCGGCAAGAGATGCTTCGGTCACAGGGCGCGCGCCGCCAAGGCATTCCGTCACGTCCTGTCCCGTCATCTCGACGTGTACGCCGCCGGGCCAGGTCCCTTCCGCCTGGTGCACGTCGAAGAAGCCCCTGACCTCAGCGAGGATCGCCTCGAAGCGGCGTGTCTTGTACCCATTTGCCGCCTTTACGGTATTGCCGTGCATCGGGTCGGTCAGCCACACCACCTTGCGCCCTTCGCGTGCAACCGCGCGCACAAGGGGAGGAAGGCGAGTCGTAATCGTCTCCGCTCCCATCCGTGAGATCAGCGTGATGCGGCCTGGCTCGTTCTGTGGGTTAAGAATATCGAGCAGGCGAAGCACGTCGTCGGGCTGCATCGAGGGACCGCACTTTATGCCGAGCGGGTTCCTCACCCCACGCAGGAACTCGACGTGGGCATGATCGGGCTGCCGTGTGCGTTCGCCGATCCAGAGCAGGTGCGCAGAGGTACAATACCAGTCGCCGGAGGTCGAATCGATTCGCGTCATGGCTTCCTCAAACGGTAGCAACAGCGCCTCGTGCGAGACGTAGAAATCGGTCTCGCGGATCTGCGGCGCGGTGTCGGAGGTGAGACCGCAGGCGGCCATGAAGGCGAGTGTTTGATCGAGACGATCGGCGAGATCGCGGTAGCGCTCGGCGGCCGGGCTCCGTTCGACGAAACCCAGGTTCCATCGGTGCACCTCGTGCAGGTCGGCATAGCCGCCCTGGGCGAAGGCGCGCAGCAGGTTGAGCGTAGAGGCGGCGTGGAAATAGCCGCGTTCCATCCGCTCAGGGTCAGGCCTGCGCGCCTCGGCGGTAAACTCCGCCCCGTTGATGTTGTCGCCGCGATAGACCGGAAGCGTCACGCCACCGATCGTTTCGGTATCTGCACTGCGCGGCTTGGCGAACTGCCCCGCCATGCGGCCAATCTTCACCACCGGAACCTGACCGCCAAAGGTCAGCACGACCGCCATCTGAAGGAGTACCCGGAAACTGTCGCGGATGACGTTGGCCGTAAGTTCAGTGAAGGCTTCGGCGCAGTCCCCCCCCTGCAGGACAAAGCCGCGGCCTTCCGCGACCGCAGCAAGCGCGGCCTTCAGTCGACGCGCTTCCCCCGCGAAGACCAGCGGAGGATAACGCCTGATCCGTTCCAGCACGGCGGCAAGCTCGGCCTGATCTGCGTACTGCGGCATCTGCGCCACCGGCTTCGTTCGCCAAGATTGCGGGCTCCATGGCGCCGACATGACGATGTCCTCAAAACAGTCACATGTTGCGGGTGGACATTAACCACAGCCTGCCGCGGAACGCTACCGCGCACTGGGAATGGGCCTAATCCGCGGCCTCGGCCAGCGGGTGCGGTCTCAGGGTACGCAGTGTGACGAACTCCTCCGCCGCGGTCGGATGCACTCCAATCGTGCGGTCAAAATCGGCCTTGGTCGCACCCATGACGAGGGCGATGGCGACCCCTTGAATGATCTCAGGCGCGTCCTCACCCAGCATGTGGGCACCCAGCACGCGTCCACTCGCGCGCTCGACCACCAGTTTGATCAAGGTGCGCCGCTTTCGGCCCGTCATGGTGTGGCGGAGCGGGCGGAAGCGAGCGAGGTACACATCAACCGGCCCCCGTTTGCCCGCCTCCTCCTCGGTGAGGCCCACTGAGCCGATTGGGGGAGTGGTGAAGACCGCGGTCGGAACATTTTCCAGACTCACGCTGCGCGGGCGGCCGCCGAACAGCGTGTCAGCGAGCGCGTGGCCCTGAGCGGTGGCAACGGGCGTGAGGTTGAGCCGATCTGTCACGTCACCGAGCGCGTAGATGGAGGGGACGGACGTCTGCATCGCCTCGTTGACGACGATCGCTCCTTTCGCGTCCGTGATGACGCCGACACGCTCGAGTCCGAGCGCGGCCACGTTGGGCCGGCGGCCGACAGCGGCAAACACAGCATCTGCCTCGATCGCGCGCCCATCGGAGGAAACCACGAGCAATCCCTCGCGCGTGCGCTCAATCCGCTCCGCGTCGGCATCGAAGCGGAGATCGATCCCCTCAGTTCGCAATTCCTCGGCCAGGGCCTCGCGGACGTCGCGGTCGAAGCCCCGCAGAAACAGCGGTCCGCGGTAGAGCTGGTGCACCTCCGTCCCGAGTCCGTTCAGCAAGGAGGCGAATTCGCAGGCGATATACCCACCGCCGATCACGACGGCGCGTTCGGGCCTTGCGGGCAGCACGAACAGGTCATCGGACAGCAGGCAATGCTCTGCTCCTGGGATGGACGGACGGACAGACTCGCCGCCCGTGGCGATGACAATATAACGGGCGGTGACGCGCCTCTCGCCGATCGCAACCGTGTGCGCGTCAATGAGTGCAGCGTGGCCCTCGAATAGGGTGACGCCGGCGCCTTCGAGCAGGTGGCGGTAAAGCCCGGAGAGGCGAGACACCTCGGCGTCGCGACGCGCCTTCAGCACTGCCCAGTTGTGGCAGCGGACGTCGACGTCCCAGCCGAAGGCGCGCGCGTCCTCGAAAGCGCCGCAGTACTCAGCTGCCTGCACCATGATCTTCTTCGGCACGCAGCCGACATTGACGCAGGTACCGCCCCAGTGGCGGGCCTCGGCGATGGCAACGCGCGCGCCGTGTCCGGCGCTCGTGCGCGCACAGCGCACGCCAGCCGAGCCAGCGCCGATCACGAACAGATCGAAGTCCACGCCCCTGGTAACTCCTCGCTGCGCTTCTGCCGCGCCTGTAGCGCTTCAGGTGCCAATACCGCCCAAGGCGACGTACTTCACCTCCATATACTCCTCGAGGCCGTGATGCGCCCCCTCGCGGCCAAGCCCGCTCTCCTTGTAGCCGCCGAAGGGGGCCACTTCGGTAGAAATAATGCCCTCGTTGACGCCGATGATGCCGTACTCGAGCGCCTCTGCCACGCGCATAATGCGACCGACGTCGCGGGCGTAAAAATACGCGGCGAGCCCGTAGGGCGTGTCGTTGGCAAGCCGAATCGCCTCCTCCTCGGTCGCAAACTTGAACAGAGGCGCGACGGGGCCGAAGGTCTCCTCTCGAAAGATGCGCGCTGAAGGCCGCACGTCGGCCAAAACGGTGGGTTCGAAAAACGTTCCGCCCAAGATATGACGTCTGCCGCCTGTGAGCACGCGCGCTCCCTGCGCCAACGCATCGGCGATGTGCTCCTCAACCTTACGCACCGCCTCCTCGTTGATCAGGGGGCCCTGCACCACTCCGGGCTCGGTGCCTGGACCCACTTTCATTGCCCGCACGGCTTCGGCGAATTTCCGCGAAAACGTCTCGTACACTCTCTCCTGGACAAGGATGCGATTGGCGCAGACGCAGGTCTGGCCGGTGTTGCGGTACTTGGAGGCGAGGGCACCAGCGACCGCGGCGTCGAGATCGGCGTCGTCGAACACGATGAAGGGTGCGTTCCCGCCGAGCTCCATGCTCACGCGCTTCACTGTGGAGGCGCATTGGGCGAGGATGACTTTGCCGACCTCCGTCGAGCCGGTGAAAGACACTTTGCGCACGAGAGGGTTGGCGGTTAGTTCGCCACCGACCTCGGCGGCAGGGCCGGTGACAATGTTGAGCACGCCAGGGGGAACCCCTGCGCGTTCAGCAAGCACCCCGATGGCAAGCGCGGTGAAGGGCGTCTGCGAGGCAGGGCGGACCACGCCAGTGCAGCCGACGGCGAGACCGGGCGCGCATTTGCGGGTGATCATCGCGGCAGGGAAGTTCCACGGCGTGATGGCGGCGAACACGCCGACTGGCTCTTTCATCACGAGAATGCGCCGGCCCTGAGCGTTGGTTGGGATGAGTTCACCGTAGGCGCGCTTGCCTTCTTCGGCGAACCACTCGACGAAGGCAGCGGCGTACAAAACCTCGCCCTTTGCTTCCGCCAGCGGCTTGCCTTGCTCCGACGTCATGATCAGAGCGAGGTCGTCTGCATGGGTGAGCATCAGCTCGTAGAGACGGCGGAGAGTCCCGGCCCGCTCCTTCGCCGTCAGCGCCCGCCAGGTGGGGAAGGCGCGATGCGCAGCCTCGATGGCGGCGCGCGTCTCGCTTGCGGCGAATGCCGGCACGGTGCCGAGCACGTCTCCGGTTGCCGGGTTGCGGACGGCGAGGGTCTTGCCGGAGGCAGCCTCGACCCACTTGCCGTCGACGAGACAGGCCTGCCGGAACAGAGAAGGGTCCTTCAACGGCAGAGGTGCAGTCGGGTTCAGCATCGGCATCCTCCCGGAGTTAGGGCGGACAGAGCGTAGACCCGGCCGGGCGCTGCCGGAAGGGGCCGCGCCGTCGCCGGCGCGGCTCCAGCAGGCGGGAAAGGGGGAGGGCGCTCGCCCCTCGGCTCAGGCTGCTTTTACCTCGGCGAGGAAGGCTTCGACCTGGCGGCGCAGCTCCTCGGCGTTGCGGCTCAGTTCTTGGGCGGCCTTTTGCACTTGGGCGGCATCAGCTCCGGCGCTGTGTGCCACTTGCTGCACCGAGCTGATGTTCGCTGACACCACCCCCGTGCCCTGCGCTGCCTGTTGCACGTTCCGTGCAATCTCGCTCGTCGCTGCTCCTTGCTCCTCCACTGCAGCGGCGATGGAGGCAGAGACCGAGCTGATTTTATCGATGGTGCCTCCGATAGCGCGTATGGCCTCCACCACTTTGCCTACCTCTGCCTGAACAGAGTCGATCTGGGCCGCGATCTCGTCAGTGGCCTTGGCCGTCTGCGAGGCAAGGTTTTTGACCTCAGAGGCGACCACGGCGAAGCCTTTGCCCGCTTCGCCCGCGCGCGCGGCCTCGATGGTGGCGTTCAGCGCCAAGAGGTTGGTTTGCCCCGCGATGTCGTTGATCAGCCGTACCACATCGCCAATCCTTTGCGCCGCTACGGCGAGGCTTTCCACGGTGGCGTTGGTGCGCCCGGCCTCCGCTACCGCCTCCTGCGCCATGCGTGTGCTGTCCGTCACCTGGCGGCTGATTTCGCGGATGGAGGCCGCGAGTTCCTCGGCGGCGGCGGCGACCGTCTGCACATTGGCCGAGGCTTGTTCGGCTGCGGCAGCGACGGCGGTAGCTTGACGCGAGGTCTCCTCCGCTCCCGCAGCGAGACCTGAGGCGGTGGCTTCAAGTTCGGTCGAGGCAGAGGCGACGGCCTTCACCACGCTGCCCGCCTCGCGTTCGAACCGGTCGGT
>CALBEG010000069.1 GCA_937927455.1 uncultured Elioraea sp.
GGCAGCGACAGGCCGACGAGCGAGCCGACCATCACCGTGCAGACCATGGTGAGCGCGACGACGAGAGCGATCTCAGGGCCGCCGCGCACGAGCCCAATCAGCGACACGGCGACTGCCATCGTGCCGCCGAGCAGGGCGGCAACACCCATCTCCCGGCCCATCATCCGCGCCCAGTCCGACAGAGTCGCGTCACCCGTGGCGAGCGCGCGCACCATCAGGGTGGCAGACTGGCTGCCCGCATTGCCGCCTGAGTCGATGAGCAGCGGAAGAAAGAAGACGAGCGCGACATTGGCCGCGATCACGTCCTCGAACGCGGCGATGCCGGCACCGGAGAAGATATTGGCGAAGACGAGCACGATCAGCCATGAGATGCGCTTACGGTAGAGGAGGCCGACGGAGGCGTCGCGCAAGGAAATAACGAGCCCGGAGGTGCCGCCCGCTTTCTGGATGTCTTCGGTCGCTTCGCGCTCGGCGACATCCATGGCATCATCTGCGGTGATGATGCCGACCATCATCTCCCCGCCATTGATTACCGGGATGGCCGGTAGGTCGTAGCGCGCAATCAGCCGCGCGGCTTGCTCAGCGTCGTCATCGGCGCGGACGAACGGTGGGTCGCGCCGCATCAGCGCCTCAACGCGCTCCTCCGCACGCGCGACGACGAGATCCTCGAGGGCAACAGTGCCGAGAAGCCGCCGCTGTGGCGACAGCACGTAGGCAATGGCGATGGTTTCCTTGTTCGCCGCTTGAGCCCGCAGGGCCTCGATCGCCTCGCGTGCGGTCATCTCTGGCCGCAGCGTGGCGTATTCGCTGGTCATCACCGCGCCGGCAGAGCCCGGCGGATAGGCAGAGAGCCGACGGATGTCCTCGCGTTCGGCAGCAGCCAGGGCGGGTGCCAGTCGATCGCGAAGGCCATCGTCGAGGGCGTTCCAGAAATCAGCCCGCTCGTCGGCGTCCATGGCGGCGAGCAGGTCGGCGAGCGCGCGCAGATCAGCCTCCGCCGCAATTGCCACCTGCGTCGGGGCCTCGAGATAGCCGAAAGTTTCGGCACGGCGGGCAAGCGGCAAGGAGGCAAGAATGTCCCATGCCTCATCCGCAGACCGGCGCTCAAGCAAGGCAGCGAGATCGGCCGGATGGAGGGCCAAGGCCGCCTGGGGCGACAGCGTGGCCGCGTTGAGAACGGTCTTGCTCATGGGTTCGATCCCCCGGTGCTGGATCACTGGCCCTACCGAGAGACCGAAGCCGCGTGGCTCTCACGCGGTGGGAACTCGGGTCAGGCCAGCTCTGTCAACGGCGCGCGAAAACTTCCGCTCCCGTCGCTCATCATGAACTCCAGTGAAACTGCTGCTGTGCCGCAAGTACGCGGCCCTCTTCGCTAATGCCAGCGTGACCAAGCCGGGGTCAATCCCTCTTTGCGCCGCATGGGCAGCGCAGCGTCGGTTGAGGTGCGGGTCAGAAGAGCCCCATGATCTCGCCCGACGCGTCTAGTCCGATCGCCTCCGCCGCCGGCACGCGCGGCAGGCCAGGCATGGTCATGATCTCGCCGGCGAAGGCAACCACGAAGCCTGCGCCAGCGGAGAGACGCACGTCTCGCACGGGAAACGTGTGACCCTCCGGCGCGCCAAGGAGGCGCGGGTCGGCCGAGAAGCTGTACTGCGTTTTGGCGATGCACACCGGCAGGTGGCCGAACCCCGCAGCCTGGAAAGCGTCAAGGCGGCGCGCGGCGGCGTCTGAGAACGTCACCTCCCCGGCATGGTAGAGGCGTGTTGCCACCGTCGCGATCTTTTCAGCAAGCGGCAGCTCGTCCGGGTAGAGGAGAGAAAGACGCGCCGTGCCGGCATTGAGCCGCGCCAGCACCGCCCGTGCGAGTGCCATCGCCCCCTCGCCGCCTTCAGCCCAGTGCGTGCAGAGAACGGCCTCCGCCCCGATGGCTGCCACCGCCTCCTGGACCGCCGCGATCTCGGCCGCCGTGTCGGAATCGAACCGGTTGAGCGCGACCAGCACGGGCAGACCGAAGCCCTGCAGATTGGCGACATGGCGCAGCAGGTTCGCAGTGCCGCGTGCCACGGCCGCAACGTCCTCGCGACCGAGTTCGGCCTTTGCAAGCCCAGCATGCATCTTCAGCGCGCGCACGGTGGCGACGACGACGGCACAGCCCGGAGCGATCCCGCCAATCCGGCACTTGATGTCGAGGAACTTCTCTGCCCCGAGATCGGCCCCGAAGCCGGCTTCCGTCACCACCACGTCGGCGAGAGCGAGCGCCATCCGGGTCGCGATCAGGGAGTTGCAGCCATGTGCGATGTTGGCGAAGGGCCCGCCGTGGACGAGGGCCGGCGTGCCCTCCAGGGTTTGCACGAGGTTCGGCATCAGCGCATCGCGCAACAGGGCGGCCATCGCACTGTCTGCATGGAGATCGGCGGCGGTGACGGGGCTGCCGTCGCGCCGCTGCGCCACGATGATGCGGGCGATGCGTGCGCGCAGGTCGGCGAGGTCGGCCGCGAGGCAGAGCACCGCCATCACCTCGGAGGCGGCGGTGATGTCGAATCCGTCCTCACGCACCGGCCCGTTGGCCGGCCCGCCCAGGCCCACCACGATGTCGCGCAGCGCGCGGTCGTTCAGGTCGAGACAGCGACGCCAGGAGATGCGGCGCGGATCGATCCCGAGCGCGTTGCCGTGATGGAGGTGATTGTCGATCAGGGACGCGAGCAGGTTGTTCGCCGCCGTGACGGCATGGATGTCGCCCGTGAAGTGGAGGTTGATGTCCTCCATCGGCGCCACCTGGGCATACCCGCCGCCGGTCGCCCCCCCTTTGACGCCGAAACAAGGGCCGAGCGAGGGTTCGCGTAAGCAGGCGACCGCGCGCACGCCGATTCGCCGCAGAGCATCGGCAAGCCCGATGGTGGTGGTTGTCTTGCCCTCGCCGGCGGGCGTCGGGTTGATGCCGGTGACGAGGACGAGGCGGCCACGGTCTGTTCGGTGCGGCACCGCATCGAGCGGTATCTTCGCCTTGTATCGACCAAAGGGAAGGATCGTTTCGGTCCCTAAGCCCAACTCCGCTGCCACGTCGGCGATCGGGCGAAGGGTGGCGGTGCGGGCAATCGTGAGATCTGAGGGCTGCGGCATGGCTGGGCTCAGCGTGGCTTCGGGATGCGATCGGCGACAAGACCGACCTCGTCTGCCGTGGCGAGGAGGGATCGCCAGACCTCGTCGGGCAAGGGAACACCCTCGCGCTCGCGAACGGCGCGTTGGCGACGTTCGGGCTCTCCCGGCAGCAGCACCGCACCACCTGGCCGGTCGGCGCGGGAAGAGCGGCAGAACGCGATGAAGCGGCGTGCCCGTTGCGCGAAGGCTTCGGGGTCGTCGATCACGTCGGGGCGCAGGTAGAACGAGAGCATGCCATTGGTGATCCGGCCGCGACCGCCATCGCGCGGTCCGGCGGTGCCGTTGCCGGTGAGAGCGCCGGCGAGGAGTTCGCACAGCACGGCAAGCCCCGAACCTTTGTGCAAGCCGAAGGCGCGGAGCGCGCCTTCGCCCGCCTCCGGATTTCGTTCGCGCCGCGAAAGGTCGCCATAGAGCGCGGCAGGGTCTCCCGTCAGCCGCCCATCGGGCAGGATCATCGAATCGTCCGGCACGGGGGGCCCACCACGGGAGGCGACCAGCACCTTGCCTTCGGCGACCAGCGAGGTGGCGAAATCGAGGATAATCGGCTCGCCTCCTTCGATGGGCACGCCGATGCAGAAGGGCGCGGTAGAAAGACGGCGATCGACGCCGCCGAACGGTGCCACTAGGAGCGAGCCCTGCACGTTGACAAAGTGAATCGAGATCACGCCCTCGGCGGCCGCACGCTCCGCCCACTCGCCGACCCGCCCGATATGGCCGGCATGCTTGAGGGCGACGGCGGCAAGGCCCGAGGCGAGTGCCTTCTTCGTACCGACCTCGACGGCGAAGGAGGCCGCCGTCTGGCCGAAGCCGAACCTCCCGTCGATCACCGCGGTGATCGCGGTCTCGCGCTCGAGGCGCGGCGTGACGTCGGCGACCACCAGCCCGTCGCGCAGCCAGGCGACGTAGCGCGGCACCCGCACCACGCCGTGGCTGTCGTGGCCCGCCAGGTTGGCGGAAACCAGCGAGGCGGCGACGCGAGAGCCCTCCTCCTCCGAACAACCCGCAGCGTTGAAAATGGAGGCGACGAAGTCGCGCAAGGCAGTGGCATCGAGGGTCGGCATGCAGCGGGCGAGGAGCTTCGGCGGGCCGGGAGGGAGGAGGATGGCATGCAACCCTGCTCTGCACGGGCGGCGCGGGCAAGGGTGGCAGACGCTGGTTGTGCTCTCTCCCTCGCCGACGACGGGCCGGAGAGCGAGGCTGGCGGTCTCGCTCTCCCTTGGCGTCGCGAGACCGATCGGCTCAGATGGAGGCCAGCCGACGGGCAGAGGCACGTCGGTGACGAAATGGGGAAGGAAAGGGGAGAGGCGTGCGCCCGAACAGGATCCGCGAACTCTGGGCCGCAGGAAAGACCGTGATCAACGGCTGGCTCGGCATCCCGTCGTCGATCGCGGCGGAGGCGATGGCGCAGGCCGGCTGGGACAGCCTGACCATCGACCTGCAGCACGGCATGGTGCATTTCGACACGGCTGTGCCCATGCTGCAGGCGATTTCCACCACAACAGCTGTGCCGCTCGCCCGCGTGCCGTGGAACGAGCCCGGCATCATCATGAAGATGCTGGATGCCGGCGCCTACGGGATCATCTGCCCGATGGTGAGCTCGCGCGCAGAGTGCGAGCGCTTCGTGCGCGCCTGCCGCTACCCGCCGAAGGGCTATCGCAGTTTCGGGCCGCTGCGCGCGGCCTGGTATGCCGGCACGGCGGACTACTGGAGGCACGCGGATGACACCGTGCTCACCTTCGCCATGATCGAGACCGCGGAAGCCCTGGAGAAGCTGGAGGAGATCGTGACCACGCCGGGGCTTGATGCGGTCTATGTCGGCCCGAACGACCTGGCACTCGCGATCGGCGAGACGCCGGCGATCGACCCGACGTCGGAACGGACACTCGCCGAAATCCGCCGTATCGCCGAGGTCGCGACCAGGCATGGCGTGATGCCCGGGATCCACACCGGCAGCGGCGAAGGAGCCAAGCGCATGTTCGGCCTCGGCTACCGTTTCGCATCCATTTCAGGTGACGCCGGCCTGCTTGCCGCCGCGGCGAAGGCAGCGGTGGCGGCGGCGCGAGGGGCGGAGGCGAAGGCGGGCGCGGGCACCTATTGAGCCTAAGCGGCGGGCGGGACGGCGCCGGCCTTCAGTGGATCTCGCTCATCCGGGCGAAGGCCGCGCGCAGGTCCGCGATGCCGAAGCCTTGCCGACGCGCGGCCTCCAGGATCACAGCTTCCCGCCGCGCACACAGCGCGGCTGCGTCCGGCACACGCGCCGCGACCTCGCGGGGGATCACCACCGCGCCATGACGGTCGGCGTGCACGAGCTCGCCATCGTGCACCACCATGCCATGAATGCTCACCGTCACGCCGACCGCGACCACGTGCACGAAGGCGTGCGAGGGGGCGAGCATGCCGGCGAGGATCGGGAAGCCTTCCGCCATCATCGGGATGTCGCGGATGGAGCCGTTGGTGATCGAGCCCGCGACACCGAGCGCCTTGTGCACCGTCGTCTGCACCTCGCCCCAGAAGGCGCCCGTGCCGGGAACGGAATCGAGGTCCTGGATGACGGCGATGTTCGGCCCAGGCGCGGCGGTCGCGACGTGCTCGTAGTACCGCATGCGAAGCGCGTTTCGCTCCTCGGCCGGCATTGCGGGCGGACGTTCGGCGCGGATGGCGGCGGTGCGCGCCCAGCCGACCAGGATCGCGTCCGGGTGGTCGTTGTGAACGAAGGGGCGGGTGGTGAACCGGATCAGCTCCCGCGGGGAGAGGAGCTCCTCAAGCGCGTTGCACACCGTTGGCGTGTCGAGCCTGGCGAGTTCGGCCAGCAGCGCTGCGTCAGGCGTGATCATGCAAGTGGTGTCCTCCCTTCGCGAACGCCTCACCCTCCCATCGGATGGGGCACGCGTCGAGAGGGTCAGGCGGCGAGGCGCTCGGCGAAGGCCAGCAGGTCGCGCAAGGGGAGCGCCCCGGAAAGGCGGGCCACTTCGCGCCCGCCCTTGAAGCCGATGAGGGTGGGAATGGCACGCACGGCGAAGCGCGCTGCCGCCTCCGGATGGGCCTCCGTGTCGAGTTTGAGGAAGCGGATCGCGGGCAGGCGGGCGGCGGCTTGCGCGAAGGTCGGGGCGAAGGCGCGGCAGGGGCCGCACCAGGGCGCCCAGAGATCGACCACGGCGGGAAGCTGATCTTTCTCAAGGAAGCGGGCAAGGCTTGCGCTGTCCGTTTCAATCGGCGCGGCTGGCAGTAGCCCGGCACGGCAGGAGCCGCAGACGGGCCTCTCGGCGAGGCGCGCGGCGGGCACGCGATTGAGCGTGCCGCAGGATGGGCAGACGAGGAGGAGAGGGTCGGGCATGGCGGATCGGGTTCAGCGTCCGAAACACTCCTGCATCCGGCTCGCCCGCCTTGCAACCGGCAAGCCGTCGCGCCGGCGAAACCAACCCCTTCCCGCGCGATCGGTTGCCGGCGGATCACGTTTCGTTGCGAGAGGCGGCACATCACTGCGGCGAAACTGCACGGGCCCGTGCGCCGTCGCAAGACAAGGCTGGCGCCCGTTGGGCGTTCCGGATGTGATGTGCTACCGAGGTCTGCCAACGCCAAGGACGTCCCGTGCGTATCGCCATCGCCGGTTTCCAGCACGAAAGCCATTCCTTCGCGCCGTTTCCGGCCGATCTCGACTCCTTCCGCAGCCCCGGCGGGTTTCCTCCTCTCACGCGCGGCGAGGACGTGTTCGCCGCGATCGCCGGCACGCGACTCCCGATTGCTGGCGCGGCGGAGCTCCTCCGTGACGCAGGTGCGGAGGTGGTTCCGATCGTGTACGCGATGGCGATGCCATCGGCGCCGCTGACGCGCGACGCGTACGAAACGATCACGGGGTGGATCGTCGAGGATGCCGCGCGGGCCGGCCCGCTGCAGGGTCTCTATCTCGACCTGCACGGCGCGATGATGGCCGAACACGAATCGGACGGCGAAGGCGCGCTGCTGCGCCGCCTTCGTGAGCGTCTCGGCAACGTTCCGATCGCGGCGAGCCTCGACCTGCACGCCAACGTCACGCCGGCGATGGCGGATCGGGCGGACGTTCTCACCGCGTATCGGACCTATCCGCACATCGACATGAAGGAGACCGGGGCGCGCGCCGCCGCCCTTCTGTTGCGGCGCATCGCGCAGCACCGCCCCTGGGCGCGCACCCATCGCGCGATCGACTTCCTCATCCCCATCACCGCCCAGTGCACGCTCGTTCCGCCCATGCGCGACCTCTACGGGCTGCGCGACCGGATCGAGACGGAGACGGGCGCGCTCGAGCTTTCGCTCACGCTCGGCTTCCCCTACTGCGATTTTGCGGGATGCGGGCCGGCGGTCACAGCCTATGCGGAGTCGCCGGAGGTTGCCCAAGAGGCGGCCGAACGCCTGGCCGCGGCTTTCATCTCGCGCCGGGCGGAGATGCGCCAGGCGATCCTCTCGCCCGAGGAGGCGGTCGCGCACTGCCTCGCGCACGCCTCGTGCGATGGGCCGCCGATCATTCTCGCCGACACGCAGGACAACCCGGGCGGTGGCGGGCACGGCGACACCACGGGACTGCTGCAGGCACTCGTCGCGGGCGGTGTGGCGGGAGCAGTGGTGGGTGTGCTGAACGACGCCGAAGCCGCGCGTGCGGCGCACGAGGCGGGGATCGGCGCCACGCTCGATCTCGCCTTGGGTGGCAGGAGCGATGGCGCCCCCCTCGCGGCGCGCTTCCGCGTGCTGGCCCTCGGCTCTGGCCGTTTCACCTGCGAGGGGCCGATGACTCGCGGCACCCGGGCCGAGCTTGGGCCGATGGCGCTTCTGGAGACGGATGGCGTGCAGGTCGCGGTGGCGTCGCGCAAGATGCAGGCGTACGATCGCGCGATGTTCCGCCATCTCGGCCTCACTCCGGAACGCACGCCTGTGCTCGCGCTCAAATCCTCGGTGCATTTCCGCGCCGACTTTCAGCCGATCGCCAAGGAGGTGCTGGTCGTCGCCGCGCCGGGGCCCGTGGTCGCCGACCCGGCATCGCTTCCTTTCCGCAACCTTCGCGCCGGCCTCGCACTCCGGCCATGACCGGGGGCCCGGTCCCACATGTCCCACGTCGTTTGGAGGAAGACCCGCAGGAGCGGCGCGCCCGCAACTACGCCCTCGCCGTCTATCTTCTGTACGGGGCCGGGTTCTTCGTCGGTCTCACCTTCCTGATCGGCGTCATCCTCGCCTATGTTGCGCGCGACGGCGCGCCACCCTGGCTCGCCACCCACTTCACGTTCCAGATCCGCACCTTCTGGCTGTCGATATTCTGGGGCGTGCTTGGCCTCGTCTCGGCCTGGCTGCTGGTCGGTCTGGCCTTTCTCGCCTGGGCCTTCATCCTCACCCTGGGGCGTACCATCAGGGGTTTCGTTCGACTGAACGAAGACCGGCCGATCGACAATCCGCGATCCTGGTATTTCGGTTGAGCGCACTCAGGGCCCGATGACATCGATTCCGACGAAGGCTGCCCCGGCGTCGCGATAGGCTGCAGCTTCGGCGGCGGCGATGCCGCCCGAAGGGTAGAACGCGACCTCGGGAAACACCGTTCGCAAGGCGCGGATATGGCTCGCCCCGCCCAAAGAGGGGGCGGGAAACACCGCCACGGCGTCGGCGAACCCTTCGAGCGCCTCCACCACTTCGTCAGGGGTCAGGGCGCCGAGCAAGACGCACGCACCGAAGCGTTTCCCGGCAGGAACGATCTCCGGCTCGTTCCACGGGCAGGCGAGGAAGCGCGCCCCGGCTTCTCCGCAGGCATAGGCCTCGGCCGCCGTGCGCACCATGCCAGCCCCGATCAACAGGGTTGGGTCGGCGGCGAGGTCGCGGATCACCTCCATCGCCGACGGTGTGGAGAGGGCGACCTCGAAAGCGGCGAGTCCCGCCGCCCGGCCAGCGTTGATCCGGGCGCGCGCGGCGTCTGCCGTCGTCTCGCGGACGATGAGGACGCTGCCCGCCTCGGCAAGCCGGCGGGTGATCGGGTGGCTCATGGTGCGACCCCTATGCTGAGACTGTGTGCTGCTACCACGCTGTGCGCGGCGGCGTCATCGCGCGAGGCGTCAGGTGAACGGTTCGGCAGGAAAAAGGGGGTCGGGAGCGACGAGCTGCTCCTGCGCGGCAATCAGTGCCATTTCCTGCCGCCCCGCCGCCACGGTGGCGCGCAGCACACCGTGCAGGGAGGAGGCGGCGCGCGACGTGGCCGCGGCGAGGTCGCGCCCAGCCAGCACGTGGGCGAGGAAGAGGGCGGCGATCGCGTCGCCGGTTCCACGCCCGACGATCGGCAGTTTCGGCACCCGCACCCGCACCGCGCGCGACGCGTCCACCGCGACCACGTCGATCGCGTCCTCGGGCGTGTCCTCGACCGCGGCCGAGGTGACGAACACGATGCGCAGCCCGCGCGCGATGAGGTCGCGCGCCGCCGCCAGCAGGTCGGCGCGCGTGCGTGCCGTCGATCCCGTCAGCCAAGCGAGCTCGAATTGGTTCGGGGTCAGGATGTCGGCCGCGGGCAGGCAACGGTCGCGGAAGAACTCAGGGATCCCCGCACGCACGAACACGCCGCGCCCGTCGTCGCCGATCACCGGGTCGCAGCACCAGAGCGCAGCAGGGTTTGCAGCCTTCAGGCGTGCGTGCGCATCGAGGATCGTCTCGCCGATCCCCGCATCCCCCAGGTAACCGGTGAGCAGCGCGTCCGTTTCAGCAAGAGCGCCGCGCTCCGCCACCCCGTGCACGATCTCACGCACGAGCTCGACCTCGACGATGCGCCCCCGCCACGATCCGTAGCCGGTATGGTTCGAGAAGAGCACGGTGTGGATCGCGACCACCTCGACGCCGAGGCGCTGCAGCGGAAATACCGCCGCCGCATTGCCGGCATGGCCGTGGCTGACCCAGGACTGGATCGACAGCACCTTCATGGACGAAAACGCGCTCGCGAGACGAGAAGAGAGGGAGAGGGAAGGATCAGAGACGCCAGCCGGAGTGGATGGCGGCGATGCCGGCGGAGAGGTCGCGCCAGGTCACGCGCTCGAAGCCGGCCTGGCGCATGCGCTCGGCGAGCTCTGCCTGGGCTGGGAAGCGGCGGATGCTCTCGGCGAGATAGCGATACGCACCCTCATCGCCCGCGACAAGGCGGCCCAGCATGGGCAGCACGGTGAAGGAATAGGCGTCGTAGAGCGGACGCAGCGCGGCGACCGACACTTGCGAGAATTCGAGGCAGAGGAAGCGCCCGCCAGTGCGTAGCACGCGGCGCGCTTCACGCAGCACGGCGTCGATGTCGGTGCAGTTGCGCAAGCCGAAGGCAATCGTCACCGCGTCGAACGAGGCGTCGGGCAGGGGCAGGGCCTCGGCGTCCGCGACCAGGAACTCGCATTTCCCGATCAGCCCCTTCGCCACTGCACGCTCCTCCGCGACGTTCAGCATCGCCTCGGTGAGGTCGGCGAGCACGGCGGAACCGGCGCCGCGCTCGAGCGCGAGGAAGGCGATGTCGCCCGTGCCGGCGGCGAGATCGAGCAGGCGCATTCGCGGGTGGGGTGCCAGCGTGTTGATAAAGATGCGCTTCCAGACCCGATGGATGCCGAGGCTCATCAGGTCATTCATCAGGTCGTAGCGTTGCGCGACCGAGTCGAAGACGCCGCGCACGAGCTCCTTCTTCGCGGGCACGGGCACGGTGCGATAGCCGAAATGGGTGACGGGTGCGTTGTCGCTCATGGCGCGCAAGCGTAGCCTCGAATGGGCGTGGAGGCGAGAGAGGGGGGCATGCCGGAACTGCCCGAGGTGGAAACGGTGCGCCGCGGCTTGGCGGCACGGCTTGCAGGAAACCTCATCGGGCGCGTTGGTCTTGCCCGCGGCGACCTGCGCTGGCCCATCCCCGCGGGCTTCGCGGAGGCGCTGGCGGGGCGGCGAATCCTTGAGTTCGGCCGCCGCGGCAAGACCATCCTGATGCGGCTTGAAGGCGGGCTCAGCGTGCTATGGCATTTGGGCATGTCGGGCCGGCTTCGCCTCTCCGGCCCAGATGAGGCGGCACCGGCCTTGGCGCACGAGCATGTGGTGATCGAAACGGAGGAGGGCTGGCGCGTCGGCTTCATCGATCCGCGCCGCTTCGGCAGCCTCGATCTGGTGTCGACCGCGCACGAAGCGCAACACCCCCGGCTCGCCGGTCTCGGGCCTGAGCCGCTTGAGGATGCCTTCACGCGCTCCAAGCTTGAGGCCGCGCTGGCCGGGCGGCGAAGCGCGATCAAGGCAGCGCTGATGGATCAGTCGGTCGTGGCGGGTTTGGGCAACATCTACGCCTGCGAAGCCTTGTTCCGCGCGCGGATCTCGCCGAGGCGGGAAGCCCGCACCGTGCGCGGCGACCGCGCTGCCCGCCTCGTCGCGGCGATTAAAGCTACGCTTGCGGAGGCGATCGCGGCCGGCGGGTCGTCCTTGCGAGATTGGCGGCAGACGAGCGGCGAGCTCGGCTACTTCCAGCACGCCTGGAAGGTCTATGGCCACGCCGGCGAGCCCTGCGAGCGTTGCCCGGGCCCACCCGCTTGCCGAGGGATCGCGACCGTCGTGCAGCAAGGCCGCACCACGTTCTATTGCCCCCGCACGCAACGTTGAGTAGGCGAAGGCGCGGTGCAGACAGAGAAGGGGACAAGCCCGTGGCCTACGAGATGATCCTGACGGAGACGCGCGGCGCGGTCGGCCTGATCACACTGAACCGGCCGAAAGCGCTGAACGCTTTGTGCGACCAGTTGATGGTCGAGCTCGGCGAGGCGCTGCGGGCATTCGATGCCGATGACGCGGTCGGCGCCATCGTTCTGACGGGGAACGAGAAGGCCTTTGCCGCCGGGGCAGACATCAAGGAGATGAAGGACCGTTCCTTCATCGACGTGGTGAACGACGATTTCATCGGCAACCGGTGGGAGACGATCCTCGCCATCCGCAAGCCGGTTATCGCGGCGGTGGCTGGTTTCGCGCTCGGCGGCGGCTGCGAGCTCGCCATGATGTGCGACATCATTCTCGCTGCCGACACCGCGAGGTTCGGCCAGCCCGAGATCACACTGGGCGTCATACCCGGTGCTGGCGGCACGCAGCGTCTGACGCGCGCGGTCGGCAAGTCGAAGGCGATGGAGATGATCCTGACGGGGCGGATGATGGGCGCCGAGGAGGCCGAACGCGCGGGGCTCGTTGCGCGCGTCGTGCCGGCAGCGGAACTGATCGACGAGGCGCTGCGCGTGGCGGAGAAGATTGGGTCCCTCTCGCGCCCCGCGGTGGCGATGGCCAAGGAGGCCGTGAACCGGGCCTTCGAGACGACGCTCACAGAGGGTGTCCTGTTCGAACGGCGCCTCTTCCAGTCCTGTTTTGCGCTCGAGGACCGAAAGGAAGGGATGATGGCGTTTACGGAGAAGCGGCTGCCGGCCTTTCGCCATCGCTGAGCCGTCAGCGAGCGCCTTGACGGCATCAGACGCGGGGTGTAAGCACCGCGATCCTCGGGGGCACACGCGAGTTGCCATCATCGAGCATCGTGATCGAGCGACGTCATGGCGAACACAGCTTCGGCGAAGAAGCGCATCCGGCAGATCGAGAAGCGCACGATGCGCAACCGCGCGCGGCGGTCGCGGCTTCGAACCTTCGCCAAGAAGGTGGAGAAGGCCATCGCTGCTGGCTCTGCGCAGGAAGCGCGCGCTGCCCTGAACGCGCTGACGCCTGAACTGATGCGTGCGGCGTCGAAGGGCGTGATCCATCGCAACGCCGTTGCACGCAAGCTCACGCGGCTCTCTCGGCACGTGAAGGCACTGGACGTCGCGCCCGCTTCGTGACCGTCCCGTTTCGGCCGCTCTGTCGCCGTCATCCCGGCGGCAGTAATCTGGTCAAGTGAGCAGTGAAGGGGGCTCCAGATGATCTGGCTGTCCTCCACGGCCCATTGACTCCGTTTCTGAACTCCAACCGATAATGACTTAGGCTTAGTCTCTGAAACGTAACATCACCGCAAATATTGATTTGCCTCCGCCGTGGCAACTTCCCTAAATGGAAGGGTCTGCACCGCGCCCACGGCGCCAGCCGGGGCGGGGTATGCTTCGAGTTGCGCGCGATGGAAGGGACCGTGGAAGAGAGCGGGTTTGGCGTGTCTCGCATCGACCCGGAAATCGGCGGGCAGTGGGCGCGTGTCCGCGGCCGGCTCCGCGAGGAGGTCGGCGAGGTCCAATACCGCACGTGGCTGCGCCAGATGACCCTCGCTGATGTCAGCGAGGACGAGGTCACCATCATTCTGCCGACACGGTTTCTGCGCGACTGGGTGAGGGCGCATTACGGCGATCGTATCCGCGCGCTGTGGCATGCGGAGAATGCACGCATCCGCCGCGTCGAACTGCGCATCGGCGCGCCGCATGCCGGGCTTGCCGAAGCGCTCGCGCCTGCGCCGGCCGCGGAGGCCAAGGAGCGGAGCTCCGTTGCCGAGGCCGCGCGCGGCGAGCTGCCCACCGATGCACGCCACGACCTCTCAGGCCCGCTCGACCCGCGCTTCACCTTCGGTACCTTCGTCGTCGGCAAACCGAACGAGTTCGCCTATGCCTGCGCGCGCCGAGTGGCGGAAAACGGGCCCACGCCGGGCTTCAACCCTCTGTTCCTCTACGGCGGTGTGGGCCTCGGCAAGACGCACCTGATGCACGCGATCGCCTGGGCCATCCGTCAGCGCACCCCGCAACGCGCCGTCGCCTACATGTCGGCCGAGAAGTTCATGTACCGCTTCATCGCCGCCATCCGCAGCCAGTCATCCGTCGAGTTCAAGGACAGCCTGCGCGCTGTGGATGTGCTGATGGTGGACGACCTGCAATTCCTGATCGGCAAGGACTCCACGCAGGAGGAGTTCTTCCACACCTTCAACGCCCTGGTCGATGCCGGCAAGCAGATCGTCGTCTCTGCCGACAAGTCGCCTTCCGATCTCTCGGGGATCGAGGAGCGGTTGCGCACCCGTCTCGGTTGCGGCATGGTCGCGGACATCCACGCCACCACCTACGAGCTGCGCATCGGCATCCTGCAGGCGAAGGCCGCCCTACAGGGCGTGGCCGTGCCGCAGAAGGTGATGGAGTTCATGGCGCACAAGATCACCACCAACGTGCGCGACCTCGAGGGTGCGCTCAATCGTGTCGTTGCGCACGCACAACTCGTCGGCCGCCCCATCACCCTAGAAAGCACGCAGGAGGTGCTGCGGGACCTTTTGCGCGCGCACGAACGGCGCGTCACCATCGAAGAGATCCAAAAACGCGTGGCGGAACACTACAATATCCGCCTCACCGACATGTTCTCCGCCCGCCGCGCCCGCGCCGTCGCTCGCCCGCGCCAGATCGCGATGTACCTCGCCAAGCAGCTCACCGCGCGTTCCCTGCCCGAGATCGGGCGCAAGTTCGGCAACCGCGACCACACCACGGTGATGCACGCCTGCGCGCGAATCGCCGAGCTGATGCAGAAAGACCCCTCTCTCGCCGAGGACGTCGAACTCCTCCGCCGCATGCTGGAGAGCTGAGGCTCAGCCGCACGCCCAATCGCCCCAGCCCAGCGCGGCGGGGCTGCATTTCCCGCTCGAACGGCTACATTGCCAGCGTCGAGGGAGACCCATCCGCATGCTCGCCACCAGCCCCGCCTTCACGGAAAACGCCGCCCGCGCGCTCGCCGATGCCGGGCTGCAGAAGGCACTCGCCGCCACGCGCCCGCGGTTCCAGGACAAGCGGGCCAAGGCGTATGCGGGCCTGCCCGAGTTCGAGGCGTTGCGCGACGCCGCCCGCGACATCAAGAACCACACAATCGCCCATCTCGACCTTTACCTCGAGGCGTATGCCAAGTCCGTCGAGGCGCAGGGCGGGCAGGTGCATTGGGCCGAGACGGCCGAGGAGGCGCGGCGGATCGTGCTCGAGATCTGCCGCCGCGCCGGCGCGCGCACCGTGACCAAGGGCAAATCGATGATCGCCGAGGAGATCGGGCTGAACGATCACCTCCAGACCAACGGTATCGTGCCAGTGGAGACCGACCTCGGCGAGTACATCATCCAGCTACGGCAGGAACCGCCCTCGCACATCATCGCCCCTGCCTTCCATCTCAACCGCGAGGACTGGATCACCACCTTCCGCGAGAAGCATGCCGGCCTGCCGGCGGATCGTCCACTCGCCGAACGGCGCGACCTGCTGGCGGAGGCGCGCAGCGTGCTGCGCGAGCGATTCCTCGCCGCCGATGTCGGCATCACGGGGGCGAACCTACTGATCGCCGAAACGGGAAGTTCTGTGATCGTGACGAACGAGGGCAACGGCGACCTCACCCAGACCTTGCCTCGCGTGCACATCGTGCTCGCCTCGCTCGAGAAGCTGGTGCCCACCCTTGAAGATGCCTGCACCATCCTCCGCCTGCTCGCGCGTTCGGCCACCGGACAGGACATGTCGGTGTACACGACCTTCTCCACCGGCCCGCGCCGGGCGGAGGATATTGACGGGCCGGCCGAGTACCATGTCGTACTGCTCGACAACGGCCGGTCAGCCATGATCGGAACCGAGTTCCAGGAGATGCTCCGCTGCATCCGCTGCGCCGCCTGCATGAATCACTGCCCGGTCTATGGCTCGGTCGGCGGCCACGCCTATGGCTGGGTCTATCCGGGGCCGATGGGCGCGGTGTTGACGCCGGCGTTGATCGGTGTCGATCAGGCCCGCCACCTGCCCAACGCCTCGACCTTCTGCGGGCGCTGCGAAAGCGTCTGTCCGATGAAGATTCCGCTGACCAAGATGATGCGGCATTGGCGCGAGCACGCGTTCGAACGCCATCTCGTTCCGCCAAAGTTTCGCACAGGGCTTGGTGCGTGGGCCTTCCTCGCGCGCCGTCCGACGCTGTATCGGCTGGCCACGCGCGTTGCCATCGGTGTGCTCGGCCTGTTCGGCAGGAGGCGGGGACGCTTCGCTGCGCTCCCGCTCGCCGGCGGCTGGACGGGAGGGCGGGACTTCCCGGCGCCAGAAGGCGAAACGTTCCAGGCACGATACGCGCGGCAGAAGAGGCGGGGTGCGCAACGGTGAACGGCACTCGCGACGCCCGGGCGCGCATCCTTGCTCGGATCCGCGCCGGTCTGCCGCGCGACCGCGACGATGGCGCGCGGGCCGGAACCGTGCGCGCTCGCCTCACCAACCCTCAGCGCGGGCTGATCCCGGAACGCGCGAAGGGAGAAAGGTCCGCCCTGATCGATCGTTTCGTCGCCAATCTCGAGAAGGAGTTCGGCACGGTGGCGCGGCTTGGCGATGCTGCCGAGGTGCCGGGGCACGTCGCCGCCTGGCTCGCTGCCCGCAACCTGCCCGCCCGGCTTGCAGCCGCCCCGCACCCAGACCTTCTCGCGCTGCCTTGGGCTGACCGCTCTTCCCTCTCCATCCGCTTCGGCCGCGCCAACCCCGATGACGCCGCCTCGCTCACCGCCTGTTTCGCGGCCGTGGCGGAAACGGGCACGCTGGTTTTGACCTCTGGCCCCGATCACCCGACGACCCTCGCCTTGCTCCCGGAAGCGCATCTCGTGCTGCTGCGGGCCAGCCGCATTGTTGGCGCCTTCGAGGAGGCGTGGGACCTGTTGCGGACGGAGCGGGGGCAGGCGGATGTGGCGCTGCCTGCTGAGCGTCGCGTCATGCCGCGCACGGTGATGCTGGTCACCGGCCCGTCGCGGTCGGCAGACATCGAGCAGACTCTGGAACTCGGTGCGCACGGGCCCCGTAGCCTGCACGTGATCCTGGTCGAGGACGAAGGATGAGTCGCCCGCCGCGCGGGCGCATCCCGCCTGCGCGTCGCCGCCGTGAGGTGACGGCGGAGGAGGAGGCGCTGTGGCGCGCCTTCGTTGTGCGGGCGGGAATCCTGCCAATGCGGCCTGAGGAGGCCGCCGTGACCGATCCGCCTGCGGAACGGGAAGGCCAGCCACCGCCCGCCCCGATGATTGAGCCTCCGCAACGGCCACCGGCCAGACCGCCGCTGCCCGACCTCTCGCCCACCGTTGCGCCGGCAGGGCTCGATCGGCGGCGGTGGGACGATTTGCGCCGCGGTCGGTTGCGGCCGGAGCGGACACTCGACCTGCACGGCCGGCGGGCGGCCGAGGCGCATGCCGAGGTGCGCGCCTTCCTGCGTGCCGCCCACGCTTCGGGCCTGCGGTGTGTCGCCATCGTCACCGGCAAGGGCACAGGCGAGGCGGGCGGAGTGCTGCGACGGGAACTGCCGCACTGGCTGAATGCGCCGGACCTGCGGGCGCTCATTTTGGCCATGGCGCATCCGCACGGCGGCAATTACGGTGCGGTGCACCTGCTGCTCCGCCGCCGCCGCCTGTGAGCACGCGCGCGACGCGCGATTCGCACTGCCCTCGGTCAGAGGGCGCATCACTGTCCCTGAAGGAACGACCTCAGCACCGCGACCGTGCGGTCCGGATCCTCCTCGAACGGCAGATGACCGAGGCCGGGGAAGATGATCACCTGCGCGTGGCGCAGGTTCGCCCGGTAGTCTTCCGCCCGCGCGGGTGGGATCGCGCGGTCCTTCTCGCCCCACAGCACCAACACGGGTGCCGAGATCGACCGCAGCCGCTCCTCCGGCGGAAGCAGAACATGGCCCGCGATGCGGTCAAGGATCGCCTGCCGAACGCCCGGCGCGATCAGCATCTCGTGCGTGCGTTGCACCACCTCCTCCGTCATCCGCGACGAATCGCCGTAGGCCCCGGCGAGCGACCAGCGCACCAGAGCCTTGGGCATGAAGAAGGGCAGAAGCCGTGCAAGCAGGGGTACGCGCGTGGGCACGCCATAGGTGCGGCCGGGGCTTTCGAACCCGTCGGGCGAGACGAGCACAAGACGATCGACCCGCGCGGGATGGGCAGCGGCGAAGGACCAGGCGATCCGCCCGCCCATCGAGGAGCCGACGAAGGACGCACGGGCGAGGCCGAGACGATCCATGACGGCAAGGATCACCGCATGCGCGCGCGTGTCGGTGTAATCCCCGGTCGGGTCGGGTCCGGTGAGCCCGAACCCGGGCAGGTCGAACCGGACGATGCGGAACTGATCCGATAGGCGGGTGGTCCATCCGTCCCAGGTGTGCAAGGAGGCGCCGAAGCCGTGCAGCAGGAGCACGGCCGGCGCATCGCGCGGCCCCTCGTCGCGCAGGTGAAGGCGCAAGCCCGCAATGGTCGCGAAATCACCTGGCCCGCGGCTGTAGCGCGCCTCGAGGGCGGCGCGATCGCGATCGGGTTGCCAGGCCCAGGCTGCAACCAGGCCGACGGCGAGGAGAAGGCCGCCAAGGCCGAAGAGGACGGCGCGACGCATGGGCAGGGCCTAGCGGCGGCAACGGGCAGGGCGCAACCGCGGCTGACCCAAGACGGCCTCAGACCGCGCGCGCGTGCCGCTGAGCCGTTGGGTCGAGATGGCGGTCGAACAGGGCAGCGACCGCGCGTAAGAAAGGGCGGCCGCGCGAGGTGACAGCGATGCGCCAGCCCTCGCGCTCGATCAGCCCGTCCGCCGCCATCGCATCAAGCCGCGGCAGCACGTCGGCGAACCGACGCGGATCGACCCCATGCTCGCGACAGGTAGCGCCGATGTCGAGGGCAAGAGTGCACATCAGGCGCTCGATCAGCAAAGCGCGCAGGCGGTCGTCTGCGTCGGGCTCGATGCCGCGCACGATGGCGAGCCGCCCGGACCGGATTGCCTCGCGCCACGGCGGCACGCTGGCCGCGTTTTGCGCATAGCCCTGAACGAAGGAGGAGATCGCAGACGCGCCGATGCCAATCAACGTGGGGGCGGTGTCGTCTGTATAGCCCTGAAAGTTGCGCCTGAGGCGGCGATCGGCCAGGGCGAGGGCGAGCGGGTCATCGGCACGCGCGGCATGATCAAGCCCGATCGCGACATAGCCGGCGGCGGTGAAGATGGCGAGCGCGGCGCGGAATTGGGCAAGACGCCCGGCAGCGTCGGGAAGATCCTGCTCGCGGATGAGGCGCTGATGGCGTCGCATCCACGGCACGTGCGCGTAGCCGAAGATGGCCACCCGGTCAGGGTTCAGCGTCAGGGCCTGGCGGGCCGTGCGCGCAACCGAGAACTCGGTCTGGTGCGGCAGGCCATACATGAGGTCGAAATTGATCCGCGAGATGCGCGCTCCGCGCAGCCGCGCCACGCAGTCGGCGACGAGATCGAACGGCTGCACCCGGTTCACCGCCTTCTGCACCACGGGGTCGAAGTCCTGTACGCCAAGCGAGGCGCGCGTGACGCCAGTTTCGGCAAGCGCGCGGATCATGGCGTTCGAGACTGTGCGCGGGTCGAGTTCGACCGCGATTTCGGCCTCTGCATCGATGGCGAAGGCGGAGCGGAGGGCGGAGTCGACCTTGCGCCACTCCGCAGGGCCGATGATGGAAGGCGTGCCCCCGCCCCAGTGAATGCGCGTCACAGGCTGCATCCGTCCGATCGCCTGGCGCCAGAGGGCGATTTCGGCGATCAGGTCCTCGACATAGGCCGACACCGGGGCAGCGCGGTTGGCCACGACCGTGCTGCAGCCGCAGTACCAGCACATGCGGCGGCAGAACGGAACGTGCAGGTAGAGGGAGAGTGGCTCTTCGGGTGCGAGGGCAGCCAGCCAGCCGCGCACGGTCGCCTCGGTGACGCCGGCATGAAACTGCACCGCCGTCGGGTACGACGTGTAGCGCGGCAGCCTACCGTCCCAGCGGGCGATCAAGGTGGCGTCGTCGACCATGGCCGGATGAGTGTCCGTCCGCGCGACGATGCCCGCATTGAGGGAAGTCAAGCAAGGCCCATGCGCCAAAACCCTCGGCTCACACGGCCGCCGCGCGGGCCTCGGCGAGCAGGCGCCCCAGCATTTCGAGCAAATCCTCGCGCGAGAACGGCTTGCGCACGATGGGTAGCTCGGTGTCGGTCAACCCGGTGTCGTCGTAGCCGGTCATCAGCACCACCGGAAGGTTCGGGCGCAGGGTGCGGATTTCGGCGGCGAGCGCACGGCCATCGAGGCGGCCCGGCATTCGCACATCTGACAGGACCAGATCGACGGCAACTCCGTAGCGGAGCAGGGCAAGCGCGGCGTCGCCCTCAGCCACGGCGTGGGTCCGCAGCCCGGCCTCGGCGCAGACGCGTTCGATCAACGCGCGCAGCGGCGGCTCGTCCTCGACGATCAGCACGGTCGCTCCGGCGAGGATCTCGCTTTCGGCGCCGTCCCGTTTCGCTGCTTCCGCCGGCGCGGCGGCCGCCGGCAGCCAGAGCGTCACGGTGGTTCCCTGGCCGGGCGCGCTGTCTATGCGGACTTCGCCGCCCGACTGGCGCGCGAAGCCGTACACCATGGCAAGCCCAAGCCCCGTGCCCTTGCCCGCCCCCTTGGTGGTGAAGAAGGGCTCGAAAGCGCGGGCCAGCACCTCGGCTGTCATGCCGACACCCTGGTCGGCCACCGTGATCTTCACAGCTGGGCCGGCGAGGTTGAGCGAAGCGAGCTCCCGCTCGGGGGCGAGAGTGGCGGAGAGGGTGACAGTGCCGCCGTCGGGCATGGCGTCGCGCGCATTCAGCACCAAGTTCACCAGCGCGCTTTCGAGCTGGGCGGCGTCCGCGAGAGCGAGCGGAGTGGCGGGATCAAGCGCGACCTTGAGTTCGATCCGCCCGCCGAGGGCACGTCGCAGCAGCGTTTCCAACCCGCCGAACAGGGGCCCCAGCGCCACGGCGGCGGGACGAAGCGGCTGGCGCTGGGCGAAGGCGAGCAGGCCGCGGGTAAGCTTGGCGCCCTTGTCGACCGCGGCCAGGGCCGCGCTGGCCAGCTCCTGGCCGTCCCCTTCGCCCAGCTGTTCGCGAATGAGCTCGAGATTGAGCCCGATTACGGACAGGAGATTGTTGACATCGTGCGCGATGCCGCCGGTCAGTTCGCCGAGAGCGGACAGGCGTTGCGACCGTTCGAGCCGCTGCTGCTGTTCGATCCGCTCCGTCACGTCCTGGCTGACGCCGACCAGCGCGAGCGGCGTGCCGTCCGCTGCACGCTCCAGCGCGATGGTCGAGCTGCGCGTGCGGATCGTGCCGTCCGTGTGGCGGACGCGATAGGTGACGAAGGCCGGCTCGCCCGACTGTCGCACCTTCTCGAGCGCGGCAAGCAGAACCTCTGCATCCTCTTCAAGCCAGATGTCGCGCCTGTAGGTCTCGATCGATCCGGTAAAAGTGGCTGGATCGCGCCCGAGCTGTTCCGGAATGATGTCGGTCAACTCAAATCGGTTTGACCCGATCGGCAGACGCCAGAAGCCGAGCCCCGCGAGCCGTGCGGCCTCGGCGAGTTGCAGCTTGGCGCGCGCGATCCGTTCGCTTGCCGTCACCGCGTCGGTCACATCCTGGGTGATGCCGTAGACGGTTGGCCGTCCGTCGCGGTCGCGTTCGAGCCCGGCCGTGATACGCAGCCAGCGCACGGCACCGTCGTCATGGCGCACCCGACACTCCACCGTCTGCGTCTCGTCAGAGGAGAAGAGTCTCTCCCGCATGTCTTCCCAGCGACGCAGGTCGGGCGCGAGGAGGCGCGATCGCACCAGGTCCAAGGTCGGTGTAACGCTGCCGGGTGCTACCCCCCAGTGCCTGAACATTTCGTCCGACCACTCCATCACTTCCTCGTCGAGGCGGCGGCGCCAGAAGCCGAGGCGCGCCACCCGGCCGACATCGGCGAGCAGCCGTTCCTGGCGGCGCAGGCGCAGAGTGGCCT
Source organism: uncultured Elioraea sp. (assembly GCA_937927455.1). Lineage (GTDB taxonomy): Bacteria > Pseudomonadota > Alphaproteobacteria > Acetobacterales > Acetobacteraceae > Elioraea. The sequence goes on from CALBEG010000069.1 coordinate 21,850, forward strand.
CCACCTCCTCGGTCACGTCCTGCGAAAGGCCGGTGACGGCGAGAGCCCGTCCCTCAGCGTCGCGTTCGAGACCGGCGACGATGCGGATCCAGCGCGTGGTGCCGTCTGGGTGCACGACGCGCACCGTTGCGGTTTCGGTCGAACCCTCGGCGACGATTCTCCGCCCCGACTCCTCCATCACCGCTCGGTCGTCGGGATGGAAGCGGGCACGGAACGCTTCGATGTCAAGCGGCCCAGAGTCGGGCGGGAAGCCGAACTGGCGAAGCTTCTCTTCGGAGGCGACCATCAGCGACCCATCAAGGGCGCGGCGATAGAAGCCGACCTTGGCCACGCGCTCGACCTGGCGAAGCCGTTCTGCTTGCTCAATCATCTGCGCCCGCGCGTGCACCTCCTCCGTGATGTCGCGGGTAACGCCCACCACCGCGATCGGCCGGCCAGTGTCGTCGTATTGAAGCTTGCCGACCGCCTCACGCCAGCGAATCTGCCCGTCGGGGCGAACGATACGAAACTGCATCGTGCCGGTTTCGCCGGTTTCCAGCACGCGGCGTCGTGCCCCCTGAACCGCCTCTCGATCCTCAGGGTGGATCATCGCGGTCACCGCCGCGCGCGTCGGCACGAACGTTGCAGGGTCAACGCCGTAATCTTCGTAGATGTCGGGCGTCCACTCGTAGAGATCTCTGTCGAGATCGCGCCGATAGAAACCGATTCGGCCGGCTTGGCGAGCCGTCTCCAAAAAGGTCTTCTGCCGCTCCAGCCGCTCGCGCGCCTCAACCTCCTCCGTGACGTCTTGTGTCAGACCGTTGATCGCAACAGGCGTGCCCGTCTCGTCGCGCTCGAGGCTCGCGTGCAGACGAAGGCGGCGAACCCGACCGTCGGGCAGAACGACGCGGAACAGGGTGCTTGCTGTCTCCGCGCCCGCTTCAAGCTGGGCTGTGACCGCGTTGAGGAGCGGCAGGTCGTCCGGATGCACGCGGCTGCGGGCCTCGGCGAAGGTCGGCGCCTCATCTTCCGCAAACCCGTGCTGGCGGCGAAAGACGGCTGTGGTTTCGAAGCGGGAGCCGTCGAGGGCGCGGGAGTAAAAACCAATGCTCGCCACCCGGCCGACCGCGGCGATTTGCTTCTCCTGCCGGGCGAGGCGCTGTTCCGCCGCGATGTCCTCCGAAATGTCGAGCGCAACCCCATAGAGCGCCGCCGGACGTCCTTCGCCGTCGCGCTCGAGCGCCATCGACACCCAGAGGTGGCGCACCCGGCCGTCCCCGCCGCGGATCCGGTAGGTGATCTGAGCCGGCTGTCCGCTGTCGATGACGCGCTCGGGCAGACGCTTCAACAGTTCGCGGTCAGGGGCCAAAACGCGTTCGTACAGCGCTTCAATGGTCGGGGTGAATGTATCGGGTGTTTCGCCGAAGTGGCGGAACATCTCTGGCGACCATTCGAGGCGGCCGGAGCCGTCGAGCGGGCGCCGCCAGAAGCCCAAGCCCGCAAGCCGTCCAGCTTCGGCCATTTGCAGATCGCGCCGGATCAGCGCCTCGTGCAGGGCTTCGCGTTCGGTGATGTCCTGGCTGACCCCGTTGAGGCAGACGATGCGGCCCGTCTCGTCACGCTCTGCCGAGATCAGCGACCAGCGCACACGCAGCGCGCCGTCTGAGGGTCGGCGAAAGCGGAACACCACGCTTTCCGTCTCGCCGGTCTCCGCCACGCGCGCGAGGGCGGCGAGAAGGCGCGGCCGGTCCGCCTCCTCGACCAAAGACCAGGTCGCCGCTGTGGTGGGGACAAAGCTCGCTGGATCCACGCCGAACTGGCGGTAGGACTGTTCGTCCCACTCGTAGCGATCTCCGCCTGGTTTCAGCCGCCAAAAGCAGAGCCCGGCGAGCCGCTTCGCGTCTTCCAGCTGCTTCGTCTGCCGGGCAATTGTTTCGCGCGCTTCGCGCACCTCGGTGACGTCCGTCACAGCGCCGTAGACTGGTCCTGGCGACCCGTCCGGGCCGAGGAGTTGGATCGCCTTGTCCTCGATCCAGCGCACCTGCCCGGTGGCGTCGACGATTCGATAGGTGAACCGCCAGCCCTTGGTGAGGTCGGCAGAGCGGTAAGAGCGTTTGAGGCCCTCGCGGTCCTCCGGGACGACCACCTCCTCGCGCCAAATGTTCGGGCGTGACTCCAGCACCTGCAGTGGCTTGCCCGTCAGCTGTTCGACAAACTCGGCGAAATATTCCGTCCGCGCCTGCGGGCTTCGCCTAACCCAGAGGCCGATGCCGAGACTGTCCGCCACCCGACGCAGCTCGCCCTCGCGAGTGGCGAGTTCGGCCAGCGCCCGATCCAGCCGGCCGAGGCTGCGGGCCAAACGCTGGGCGAGAACGGCCAGTGCGGCGGCGAAAACGAGAGCGGCGACCGCGACCGGCAGGGCAAAGCTGAGCCATTCCTGCAGCACAGCGCGTCGCGAGTGGGTCACGATCACCGCAGTTGTTCCGCCTCTGACCGCACGCGCGGCGATCAGCGCGCCGGGCTCCGCCGCCACAGCGTCGGCCTTGGGCTGCCAAGGGATCCACTCTGGCAGGCGACCGATCGGCGTACCGTCCGTCCGCACCAGCAAGACCGAGACATCGTCGGGAACGGTGAACTCCGGCAGGAGAGAACCAGGCCCCTCGGCCGGCAGGATGGCAGAGACAACCGCGCTGATGCTGCCATCGCGGTCGAACACGGGAAGCCCGACCGCGACCACGGGGCGCCCAGCGGCGTGGCCGAGCCGTCCGACATAGCGTTCGCTGACGCTGAGCGAGGGGCGCCAGTCGCGCGCGACCGTCAGGAAGGCAGGGCTGTCGGCGAGTGAGACCCTCTCCATCCGCTCCGGCGGCACGCGCGAGGTGGCAACCAAGCTGCCGCTGCCATCGAACACCGTGAAGACGAGGACGCCGTCGCTGACTGCCAAAGTCCGCCGGGCGAGGCGGTGAAGCTCGTCGCGATGTGCCGCATCGTCCAGCCGGTCGGGCCGCACCGCTGTGGCGATTGCGGAGAGCCCATACTCCAGCGCCTCGAGCCGGCGCGACACGGCTTCCGCCGCGCTCTCCGCCAGCGCAGACGAAGCGGCTTCGGCCCTGCGCAGTGAGGCCCGCAGCTCGAACTGCAGAGCGAGCGCAACTGTGGCGACGACGAGGAGCCCAAGCGCGACAGCCGCCCACGGCAAAAGGCCAGCGAGGCGTCGCGCCGGGCGGGGCGTCATCCGGTCAAGACCCGTCTGCCCCGGCAGCGGCCTCGTGCAGGAAGGTACGCAGTGCGGTGGCCGAGAAGGGCTTGGGGCGGACCGACACGCGGGTGAGGCCGCAACGCTCCGCCGTCTGTTCCGCCACTCGAAGCAAAGAATCGCCGTAGCCAGAGACAATCATCAGAGGAATGTCCCGGCCCGTCGCAGCGAGCCGCCCTAGAACGTCCAGCCCGGACCCCTCCGCCAACATGCAGTCGACAATCGCGGCTGTTGGGCGCAGCCGGCTCAGCGCCTCAACGGCCTGCTCGGCGTCGACGCAATCATGCACCTGCCAGCCTTCGGCCTGGGCGACGCTGGCCACAACCCGGGCCAAGGCCGGATTGTCCTCGAGCAGGAGGAGGTCACGGGCGGAACCGCTTCCTTGGGGTGTGGCGATGCGGGAGGTTTCGTCGCTCATGCCAGGCAGCATCTACCGACCATCTCTAAACATTTCCACATTCCCGCGTCCTGACCAAGGATTTCCCCGTCGCGCGCACGGACGTGACGAGCCGCCGGCGCGCGCCCCGCTCAGGGCACAGCGAGCTCGATCAGGAACGGACCGCGCCGGCTGAACGAGGCGCGCAACAGGTCGGCGAGCGTGCCAAGGTCGGCCGCCGCCGCCGCCTCGACGCCGAAGCCCTGCGCGATCCGCACCCAATCGAGGTCAGGGTCGCCGAGATCGAGCAGGTCAAGCGCCGTTCGCCCGGGGTTCGCGCCCACATTGGCCAGCTCATGACGCAGAATGGCATAGCGGCGGTTGGCGAAGATGATGATGGTGGCATCGGCCCGTTCGCGGGCGAGGCTCCACAGCCCCTGCACGGTGTAGAGGGCAGACCCGTCGGCCTGCAGACCGATCACGCGCCGCCCTGGCGCGGCGACGGCGGCGCCGAGCGCGAGCGGGATCCCCTCGCCGATCGACCCTCCGGTCAGCTGAAGCCAATCGTGCGGGGCAGCGGCGTGGGTGGCCGGGAAGAAGCCCCGCCCTGTCGTCACCCCCTCGTCGACCACGATGGCGCCTTCTGGCAGGAGGGCGGCCAGCACCGCCGCGATGCCCTCTGAGGTGACGGCGCCGCGCGGCGGGTCGGCCGGTCTGCCGTCATTGCCCGGCGGGGGGCTCACGCCCGACGCCACCGCCTCGGCCAGAGCCTCGAGGGCTTCGACCGCATCCTGCTCCGGCCTCGCAAGCACGTGCACGGCGCAGCCCTGCGGCAGGAGCGAGGAGGGTTTTCCGGGATAGGCGAAGAACGCCACCGGATGCTTGGCCCCAACGAGGATGCAGGCACGACAGCGGGAAAGCCGCTCAAGCGCGAGATCGACCGGGTAGGGCACGTGCTCGATCGGGAAGCGCCCGCGCCCGCGCGGGATGCGCGCGTTCGACATCTGGGCAAGCACGTCCGCCCCCGTCGCGGCAGCGATCCGGAACGCTGCGCTCTGCCCGGCTTCCGACAGCGCTGCCCCGCCGAGCAGGAGCAGCACCTCGACCCCGCCCCGACGCAGAATCCGCGCGGCGGTGTCGACCTGTGCGGGCGCGGGCGGCAAGGCGGAAGGGATGGGCAGCGGCTCGGCAGGGGCGCCTGCCTCGGTCCATGCCGTATCGGCGGGCAGGATCAGGGTCGCGATTTGCCCGGGTGGGGTGCGCGCCGCCTGCACCGCCGCTGCCCCGTCCGCCGCCACCGTGGCCGCCGACTGTGCCGTGCGCACCCAGTCGGAATAGGGCCGCGCCGTGCCCTCCACGTCTGCCGTCAGCGGCGCATCCCAAGCCCGGTGGTGGGTCGCGTGGTCACCGACGATGGCGACGACGGGCGAGCGCGCGCGACGTGCGTTGTGCAGGTTGGACAGCGCGTTGGCGAGCCCGGGGCCGCAGTGCAGCAGGATGGCTGCCGGCTTGCCGGCCAGACGCGCGTAGCCGTCCGCCGCCCCGCTGACCACACCCTCGGCAAGCCCGAGCACGCAGCGCAGACCGCCCACCCGATCAAGGGCGGAGACGAAGTGCATCTCCGAGGTGCCCGGGTTGGCAAAGCACGCCTCGATCCCGCACCCGACCAGCGTGCGCACCAGCGCCTCGGCGCCGGTCATGGTGGTGAGTGCAGCATCCATCGCGTTCTCCCCGCTCGCCACCGCAGGCGGCCACAGCGGTTGCGCGGGGTCAAGGCGAGCCGGGGGGCGGGCAGGCATGGTGCCCCGCATGGGAATGGAGCGTGCCGCGGGCGAAGGTCTCGCCGTGCGGCTCTCCGCGTGGGCGGAGCGACGCGGTCGGAACGTGCTGTTCGGGTGGGTGATCGCGGGATTGACCGCTGGCACGGCGGCCGCGTTCGCCGAGGCGCCCGTGTTGGCACGGCTCCTCTGGTCTGCTGCCGCCGCCCCGGTCGCCCTTCACGTCGCGGCGCAGAGCCTCCGCGCCATCCTCGGCGGGCGGGTCGGGGTCGATGCGATCGCGCTCGCCGCCATCGTCTTCGCACTGACGCTCGACGAGGCGGCGGCGGCGGCGGTCATCGCGCTGATGGTGGCGGGGGGCGAGGCGCTGGAAGACTGGGCGCAGGGCAGGGCACGACGGTCTCTGACGGCGCTTGCCGAACGCGCCCCAAGACGGGCGGCGCGCTTCGCGGGAGAGGTGGTGGAGGAGGTCGCGGTCTCGGCCATCCGTCCGGGCGATGTGCTTTTGGTGCGCACGGGCGAGACCGTGGCTGCGGACGGCACCGCTCTCGAACTGTGCTCCGTGGACGAGAGCCCGCTTACCGGAGAGCCGCTGCCACGCTCTGTGCGGGTGGGGGAACGCATTCCCTCCGGTGCGGTGAACGCCGGCGCCCCCTTTCGGCTGCGGGCCGGGGCGACCGCCGAGGCCTCGACCTACGCTGCGGTCGCGCGACTCGCTCAGGCGGCCGCCTCCGCGCGCGCCCCGCTGACCCGGATGGCAGACCGGTTCGCGGTGGTCTTCCTCCTCGTCACCGCTGCGGTGGCAGGGGGTGCTTGGCTTGTCTCAGGCGAGGCGCTGCGGGCGCTTGCGGTGCTCGTCGTCGCCACCCCTTGCCCTCTCATTCTCGCCGCCCCGGTGGCCCTCGTCTCCGGGGTGGGGCGGGCGGCGTCGCGGGGCATCGTGGTCAAGGGGGCGGGGGTAATGGAGCGGCTGGCCGCCATTCGCGTCGTGCTGTTCGACAAGACCGGCACGCTGACCCCCGGCCGGCCGCGCCTCTCTGCCATCGAGACCGAACCGCCGCTCCGCCGCGAGGAGGCGCTTCGCCTCGCCGCCTCGCTTGCGCAAGGGTCGACCCATCCGGTCTCTGCTGCCCTGCTCGCCGCCGCGCGCGAGGAGGGGGTGGCGCTCGTGCTGCCGGAGGGCTTGGCGGAGAGTGCCGGCGGCGGCATCGCCGGGCGTCTCGAGGGCCGGCCTTGCCTGTTGGGCTCTGAGGGGTTCCTCGCCGCGCACGCCGTGCCGGTGGCGGGGCGGATCGCGCTCGCCACCGCCCTCGTCGTCGCCGGCAGCATCGCTTGGCTGGCGGTGGATGGCCGCGCGGTCGCCGCCTTCGTGCTGGCGGATCGGCTGCGGCCAGAGGCGCGGCGCACGGTGCGACGCCTGCGGGAACTGGGCATCACGCGCATCGCTCTCGTCACGGGCGATCGTGTCGAGGCGGCGGAGCCGATCGGCCTCGTCCTCAGGCTCGACGCCGTGCATGCCGGGCTGTCGCCCGAGGGCAAGATCGCGGCCCTGCGGGCGGAACGGGAGGGCGGGCCGGTCGCCATGGTCGGAGATGGGGTGAACGACGCCCCCGCGCTCGCTGCGGCCGACCTCGGCATCGCGCTCGGCGCCCATGGCACCGCAGCGGCGGCAGAGGCGGCAGACGTGGTGCTGGTCGTGGATCGCGTTGACCGGGTGGCAGAGGCGGTGGCGATTGCGCGGCGGTCGCGGCGGGTGGCGTGGGAAGCGATCGCGCTCGGCATGGGGCTCTCGGCGGTGGCGATGGCGGTCGCGGCCCTGGGTTTCCTTCCCCCTCTGGCCGGCGCTCTCGTCCAGGAGGGGATCGACATCGCCGCCATCCTCTACGCGCTCTCCGCCCTGCGGCCGGGACGCGAGGAGAGGGTGACCCGCCCCCTGCCCGTTGGCGCTGGGCTTGCCGACCGCGTGGCTGAGCACGCTGCCTTCCGCCGCCTCGCCGGCCGGCTGCGCGAGGCAGCAGAGGCGGTGGCGGAGGGGCCGGGCGCGCGGCCTTTGGTCGTTGCCGCCGAACGCGACCTGCGCGAGGCGGTGCTGCCGCACCAGGTGGCGGAGGAAGCCCGTCTCTATCCGGAGGCGGCGCGGCGCCTCGGCGGGCGCGACCCTCTGGGCAGCCTGATCCGCATGCACGGCGAGATCGAGGCGCTGACCCATCGCCTAGCGGTCCTGCTCGACCTTGCCGACCGGCAAGGTGGGTGGGAGGCGGCGGCGCCCGAACTCCGCCGCACCCTGCACGCGCTGGAGGTTCTGCTCAGCCTTCACCTCGCCGCGGAAGAGGAGGCGCTTGCCGACTTCGCGACCGAACCTTCAGCCGAGGCGGCGGTGTAGGCCGAGGGCTGTGGCGTAGCCGGCGAGTGCTGCCGCGATCCATACCCAGCCGTGCAGACTGCCCGAGGCGATGCCCGACACATAGGCCGAAATGTTGCACCCCCCGGCGAGGATGGCGCCGAAGCCGAGCAGCGTGCCGCCGCAGGCCGCCCCAGCGACCGCGCGCGAGGAGAGCGGGCGGCGGGTCAGCAGCCGCCCGGTGAGGGCAGCCGACAGCCCCGCCCCGATCACCAGCGCCACCGCCATCACGCCGAACCGGTCGGCCGTCAGGGGCGCGAGCAGGCGGGCCGAACGCCCCTGCTCCTCCCACCACGCCCAGAACGCCGGGTCATCAAGCCCGACCTCGCCGACCAGCCGGCTGCCCCAGAGCGGGAAGGCGGCGACGATGCCCCAGGGCCGGCCGGCGACCAGGAGGGTGGCGAGGTTGAGGAGAGCGAGAGCGACCGCGCCCCAGGCGAGTGGAGCGAGGCCCTCGCGTGCTACGAACAGCGGCTCAATGCCGCCGGTCCGGCGGCGTTCGAGCACGACGAGCCCCATCCACGCCAAGCCGAGGACGGACAGGATCAGCAAAAGTGCGGGTAGGGTGCCGAAAATCCCCTGCAGGCTGACAGACGGGAGAGAGGGCAGAGTGGACCAGCTCCCTCCTGTGGCCGCGGCCAGCGTGGCGCCGAAGATGGCGAAGGGAATGGTGAGCCAGGCGGGTGGGCTGCCGGCTCCGGCGCAGAACAGCGTGCCGGAGACGCAGGCGCCCGCCCAGTGCATACCGATGCCGAACAGGAAGGCACCCAAGAGGGTAGCCAGGCCGGCCGGGACGATGGTGCCGCCGACCTGAAGCCCTACGCCCGGGGCGAAGGCGAAGGTGGGCAGGAACAGCACCGCACCGAGGCCAAGGAGAAGGATCTGGGCGCGCATCGCCCGCGTGCGCCCCTCCACCAACAGAGCCCGGAAGCCGCCGGCGAACGTGAACGCCGCGCGATGGAGCGCGAAGCCGAGGCCGGCCCCGACCAGCCACAGCGCAGCGATTCGCCAGCCGTGCAGCGCATGGAGCCAGGCGGCACCGCACGCCAGCAGCAGCACGGCAGCGATGCCGAGGGCAGCGCGCGACCAGCCCGGAGCGCGGACGGAGGCGGACGAGAGGGAGGGAAGGGCGGGGCGAAGAGCGATCATTGCGGGAGCCTCCGCGTTGGTCACATGAGGACTTCTACACGGCGGAGTTCAATAATCAATACGAAAATTCAGCGTAGTTTCCACACATCATCCGTCGCCTCCCGGGCGGCTCAGATGGTCCAGGTCAGCGCCGCCGGCGGTTCCGGCGCCAATCCGGCCGCGACCGCGCGCCGGCACAGCGCCTCCACAGTGATGCCGTCGAGCCGGGCGAGAGCGGCTTCAGCCACTTCGGCAAGCGCCGGGGCGATCACCGCGGCCAGCAGATCCGGGCCCCTGGCCACCGTGTGTTCTGCCTGCACCGCCCGCGCCACCTCGCCCGCAGTGATCTCGCGCCGGGCCCGCGCGAGGCGATAGCCGCCGCCGCGGCCGCGGGCGGAGGCCAGGATGCCGGCCCGCGACAGGGTCTGCAGCAGGGGCTCGATGCCGCGCGGGCTCTGCCCCAGGCGGTCGGCGATCGCCGCTGCACCTGCCGGGCCGGCCACCCCGTGCAGGGCAACGTCGACCACCACGGCGAGAGCGAGCGCGACCCTGCCGTCGGCAGAGAGAGAAAGATCAGTCGCCCCCGGCGCGGGAGCAGCGAACGAACCGCTTTCGGCCATGACCCTGAACTACGACGTGAAAGCGTGATATTCCAGCCCCATGACCAGCCCCACCGCCAGGATCCGTGACGGCATCCTCGACACCATCGGCGCGACCCCCCTGGTGCGCGCCGCCCGCCTCGCCGCCGAGGAGGGGCTGGCGGCTGACCTCTGTCTGAAGCTCGAGTTCTTCAACCCAGGCGCCTCGGTGAAGGACCGCATCGGGCTGGCCATGGTGCGCGCGGCGGAGGCTGAGGGCGAGCTCGCCCCCGGCGCGACGCTGGTTGAACCCACCTCCGGGAACACAGGCATCGCGCTTGCCATCGTCGCCGCCGCCCGCGGCTACCGCCTCGTCGTCACCATGCCGGAAGGGGTGTCGGAGAGCCGTCGGCGCATGCTCCGGCTTCTGGGCGCCGAGGTGGTGCTCACCCCGGCCGAGGAAGGCATGCGCGGCGCAATCGCCGAGGCTGAACGAATCCTCGCCGAAACCCCGAACAGCTTGATGCCCCGCCAGTTCGACAACCCGGCCAACCCGGAAATCCACGAGCGCACCACGGCTGAAGAGATTTGGGCCGATACAGCAGGCGAAGTGGATGCAATCGTCGCCGGGGTCGGCACCGGCGGCACGGTGAGCGGGATCGCGCGTGCCCTGAAGCCGCGCCGCCCCACCTTGCGGGTGTTCGCCGTCGAGCCGGACGAAAGCGCCGTGCTGTCGGGCGACGCGCCCGGCCGGCACGGTATCCAGGGCATCGGGGCGGGGTTCCGACCGCGCGTGCTCGACCTCGAACAGCTCGACGGCGTGATCCGAATCGCCGAGGCGGAGGCAATCGCGACAGCGAGGCGCGTCGCACGCACGGAAGGGATCGCGGTCGGCATCTCCTCTGGCGCAGCGGTGGCGGCAGCGCTGAAAGTGGCGCGCGACCCGGCGCTGGCAGGCAAGCGCGTGGTCGCGATCTGTCCCTCTTACGCCGAGCGCTATCTCGCCACCCCTTTGTTCGCCAATCTCGAGTGAAATTTCCGCGTCAA
>CALBEG010000070.1 GCA_937927455.1 uncultured Elioraea sp.
GATCGAGCGTGGTCATCCTTCAGAGGCCGAGATCGGCGGATGCGAGAGCGGGGTCGGCGGCGAGCGCGCCGGCGGGGCCCTCCATCACCACCGTGCCGTTCTCCAAAACGTAGGCGCGCGCAGCAAGAGCAAGCGACTGCACCACGTTCTGTTCGACGAGGAGCACGGCGAGGCCGTCCGCGGCGATGCGGGCGATCAGGCCGAACATCTCCTCCACCAACAGGGGCGAAAGGCCGAGCGAGGGCTCGTCGAGCACGAGAAGGCGCGGTTCGGCCGTCAGCCCGCGCCCGATCGCCAGCATCTGCTGTTCGCCGCCCGAAAGGGTGCCGGCGAGCTGGCGGGTGCGCTCGGCGAGACGCGGGAAGGTGGCGAAGACGCGGTCGAGAGTGGCAGCGCGTCGTTCCCGCCCGCGCGCATAGGCACCGAGCAGGAGGTTTTCGCGCACGGTGAGGTTGGGGAAGATGCGCCTCCCCTCCGGAACATGGATCAGGCCGCGGCGGACAATGTCGCTCGGAGCGAGGCGGTCGATGCGTTCGCCAAGGAAGCGGATGGTGCCGCTCGATGCGCGCACGAGCCCGGAGAGGGTGCGGTTGAGCGTCGTCTTGCCGAGACCGTTGGCGCCGAGCACGGTGATGATCTCGCCCTCCGCCACGGCAAGCGAGACGCCGCGCAGCACCGGCGCCCCGGTCTGCGACCGAGCGAGAAAGAGCCACAGGAGCAGCGCGACCGCGATCACCACCGCCACCGCAAGGAGGCGCGGCAGCGAGAGAAAGAAGCCACCAACCTCGACGACGGAGAACGCGTAGGCGACGTCGACCGAGCGGGTGTCGGACCGGAAGACGGCGAGCATCGCGTTCGCGATGATGATGGCAAGGCCCAGGGTGATGAGCAGGATGTTGCCGTCATCGCCATGGCTCGCCGGGCCGATGATGAGCCGCTGCACGGCATAGCCGAGGGCGAAGAAGCCGAGTGTGAGTGGCAGCAGCGCGAGATAGGGGTCCACCCACAAAAGCGGCGTGCAGCACGTAGACCGCGAACATCGCGGCGGTGAGGATGGCGCCATGAGCGAAGTTGATGGTGTGCAGCACGCCGTAGACGAGCGTGAGGCCGACCGCGATCAGGGCATAAATCGCGCCCGTCATCACCCCGTTCAGCAAGGCGGCGAAGAGGATCTCGGGAGAATACATCGCAGGGCGGGGGCGGGCCGGGCGCCCGCCTGACCGCGGTCACGTCTCAGACCGCCGGGAAGATCGGGGTCGCGTTGGCGAATTCGCGCGGGAAGATCACCTTGATGTCGCGATCCTGCACTTCGGTGTTCACCGGCGCGGCCCCCTGGTTCTGGCCGTTGACGAAGCGCGTCGGCCCGTAGGGCATGATGTGATCCACGAAGGTCGAGGCGGCGAGCGCTTCGATGATCCGGGTGCGGTCGGTGCTGCCGGCGCGGTCGATCGCATCCGCCACCAGCCGCACGCACGAGTAGTTGAGCGGAATGTTGTAGAGCCGGAACCGGCCTGTCGCCTCGGCCTTCGCCCTGACCTCGGCGGTCTTGGCCTTGCGCGGATCGGCCCAGTGGTAACAATCCATGATCAGGTTGGCGGATTCGGGGAACTCGCGCACGAAGCGGAAGTTGGACGCTGCCCCGTTCAGCACGGCGTAGATCGCCTTCGGCCTGATCCTCTGCTGCTGCATGGAGCGCGCCAGCAGAACGAGCTCGGAATAGTACGATGAGGGGATGAGCACGTCGGGGTTGAGGGCGCGGATGCGCAAGGCGACGTTCGACATGTCGCGCGACGGCGTGGGGTGAGAGATCGTCTCCAAGACCTGGAAGCCGCGCTCAGGCAGCTGCGCATTCAGCAGCCGCGCCAGCCCCGACCCGAACAACCCGTCCTCGGGCACGATCACCACCGTGCGGGCTGGCCGCCCCGCGGCCTCATTGATCGCGACCAGGTTGTCGAGGGTGGCTTTCGTCACCGTGCCGAAACGGGGACCGAAGCGGAATGTGTTGCGCAGACCGCGCTGCACGATCTGATCCGACACGCCGACATCGACGACGTACGGAATGTCGTCGCGGGCTGCCGCCTGGCTGGCGGCGAGCGCGATCGGAGACGCGAAACGGCCGATGATCGCAACGACGCCTTCCGCCTGCATCCGTTCCAGCCCGGCCACACCGCCTTCGGGGTTCGAGCGGGCATCGCCGAAGACCATCGCAAGCCGCGCCCCGCCGAGCGACTTGATGCCGCCGGCGGCGTTGATCTCCGCGATTGCGATCTCGGCGCCGAGCCGGCCGTGTTCGCCGTCCTGAGCCAGCGCACCGGTGACAGGCTGCAGGATCCCGATTTTCACCGCCGCCGGCTGGCCGCGCACATGCGGTGCAGCCAGCGAAGCGGTGGCAATGGCCGTGGCGGAAGCAAGCAACCTGCGTCTGCCGGGTCGCGCGGACAGTGTTGTCGTTTCGTCTCCCTCCGGTTGGCGGGTGATTTACGCCTGCCCGGCACGCGGCGGAAGCCCCCGCAACGCGACCTCGGCCGCGACCAGGTCGAGGCCAGCGAAGCCGACAGACTTGAACACCGTGACGTCCTCCGCCGCCCGAACGGGTGGTGCGGAGACGAGACCGGCGAGGTCGGCCTCGATCGCGGCAGGCGCGATCAGCCCGGCGGCGATCGCCTGCACCATCTCGCCGCCCTTCGCGAGGACGGCGTCGCGGTCGTCGGCGAACAGCCGCGCCCGGGCAAGAAGCGCGGGTTCCGCCTCGCTCATGGCGGGCGTGAAGGCGCCGATCAGGCCGAGATGCATGCCGGGGCGGATGGCGGCGGCGCGGAGGAAGGGCCTTGTCGCCGTCGTGGCGGCCGCCACGATGTCCGCCTGCGCCAGCGCCGCCTCGAGGTCGGAAGCCGGGCCGGCCGGCAGCCCCTCGGCGGCGAGAGCGGCGGCGAGGGCGCGCGCCTTGGTCTCGTTGCGACCCCAGATCAGAATATGCGCGAGCGCGGGGATGAGCGCGGCATGGGCGCGGGCAAGCTCGGGGGCGAGCGCGCCGGTGCCGCAGACGAGCAGGCATCGCGCTCCGGGGCGGGCGAGAAGCAGCGCAGCAAGCGCAGCCGCGGCGGCGGTGCGACGCACGGTCAGCACGGTGCCGTCGAGGAGCGCAAGCAGCCGCCCGTCCGCGTGGTCGAAGGCGGCGTAGGCGGCGGCGACCGCCGGCTCGCCGCGCGCGGCATTGCCCGGATAGACGGTGACGAGCTTCACCCCGATGAGGCCGCCCGCGCGCCAGGCGGGCATGAGCAGGAGCGCATCACCCTGCCCTGTCGGGTCGAGGTGGGTGCGCGGCGGCGACTGGACCCCCCGCAGGCCGCGTCGGAGTGCGTCGGCGAGCAACGGGTAGGGGGTGAGGCGGGCGAGGTCTGCCCCGTCGATCACGCGCATGCGCCGATCCTCCGCCCGGGCTTCCGCTGCGTCCAGCCCCGGACCAGGATCGGCGCATGAGTGAACGGGTGGACATCGCGATCGTCGGCGGGGCGGCGGTGGGCGCCTCGACCGCCTGGCACCTCGCCTGCTGGTACGGGGCGGAGGCGCGCGTCGTGGTGATCGAGAAGGATCCCGCCTACGCGCGCGCCGCCACCGCTCTCTCCGCCTCCTCCATCCGCCGCCAATTCTCGGCTGCGATCAATGTCCGCATCTCCGGCTACGGGGTGGCGCTTCTGCGCGCCGCACCGCGTGTCCTCGACTTCGACCCGACCTTCCGCGAGGGAGGCTACCTGTTCCTCGCCACCGAAGCGGGGCGCGCCGCACTCGAAGCCAACCATGCGACCGCCACGGAGGAGGGGGCGGACATTGCGTGGCTCGAGCCGGCGGATCTCGTTGCGGGTTTCCCGTGGCTGAACACGAAGGGGATCGCCGCCGGAACGTTCGGCCGTACGGGCGAGGGCTGGTTCGACGGCCTTGGCCTCGCGCAAGCGATGCGGGCGAAAAGCCGCGAGGCGGGCGTGGCGTGGCGGACGGGAGAGGTGGCGGCGATCGAGACGGAAGGAGGCCGCGTGCGGGGCCTCGTGCTCGCTGATGGCACGCGCATCGAAGCCGGCCGGGTCATCGTCTGCGCCGGCTGCGACACGCCCGCCCTTGTCGCACCATTCCTCGAACTTCCCGTGCGGCGGCGCAAGCGCATGATCTTCTTCCTCCGCTGCGCCGACTCCTTGCCCGGCCTGCCGCTCGTGATCGACCCATCGGGTGCCTATGTCCGCCCCGAAGGCGAGGGCTTCATCTGCGGCGCCTCACCACCGGCTGAGGAGGATCCGGACGTCGCGGCGGAGGATTTCGACCTGATCGACGGCTTCTTCGAGGAGAGGGTCTGGGCTCCGCTCGCGGCACGGGTGCCGGCCCTCGAACGGATCAGGCTCGACCGCGCCTGGGCCGGCCATTACGACGTCAACACGTTCGACCACAACGCCCTGGTCGGGCCCATCCCCGGCATCGCCGGCCTGTTCGCCGCCTGCGGCTTCTCTGGGCACGGGCTGCAGCAGGCGCCAGCACTGGGGCGCGGGCTTGCCGAGCTCGCGCTGTGGGGGCGGTATGTCGCCATGGACCTCTCGCCCCTAGGCTTCGCGCGGCTCGCGCAAGGGCAGCGCGTGGAGGAGCGCGCCGTCGTCTGAGCAAAGCCTCAGACGATCTGGTTGATCAGCGGCTCGCCTCGGCGCAGCCGCGCGAGGTTTTCGACGAGAAGGTCGATCACCCCATCCTCGTAGCTGCGGAACTCTCCCGCGCAATGCGGGGTGATCAGCACGTTCGGCATGGCCCAGAGCGGATGTTCGGACGGCAGCGGCTCCTCGGCGAAGACGTCGAGCGCCGCCCAGGCGAGGCGCCCCGACTGCAGCGCCGCAAGCAGCGCGGGCTCGTCCACCACCCGCCCGCGCGCCAGATTGACCAGCCCAGCACCGCGTCTCAGCGCCCGAAACGCCGCCTCGCCGACAAGCCCTGTTGTTTCGGGCGCGAGCGCGCAGGTCAGCGCGACAATGTCCGCCTTGCCCCAGAGGTCGGACAAGGCGGCGAAGGCGTGCATCTCATCGGCGGTCTCGCCGCCGGCGCCCGGGTCGCGGCGCACGCCGATCACCCGCATGCCGAAAGCGCGCGCCAAAGCCCCGAGGCGGGACCCGATGCGGCCATAGCCGACGACGAGCAAGGTCCGGCCGCTCAGCGTGTCCTCGCGCAGGGCGGGGTCGGGGCTCATGCCGCGCCAGTGGCGGCGGTCCTGGTTGCGGATCGCTTCCGGCAGGCGGCGGGCGATGGCGAGCAGCATCGCCATGCCGTGCTGGGCCACCGCCTCGGCATTGACGCCCTGCGCGGAGGCGAGACGGATGCCGCGCGCGGCGAGAGTGGCGCTGTCGAACTGCTCCGTTCCCGCACTGATCGACTGGATGTAGACAAGACGCGGCGCATGGGTGGCGAACGCGTTGCGCCAGAAGCCAGACACCACCAGGACGTCGAGATCGGGCAGAAGGCGATCGAGCTCCTCGCGCGTGCGCACCTCGACGAAGCGCAGGCCAGCGCGGCGGGCAGCGAAGCGCTCGCCGAGCCGATAGGAGGCATGGGCGAAGACGATCAGCGGATCGTCGGGCAGCGACACGGGTCCTGTCTCCCACAGAAAGGTGGCGGAACTGATCAGGCGACCGTTTCGGGGGCGCGCAGCGCGGCGAGAGTCGCCTGCGCGAGGGCAAAGACCCGCTCGGCAAGGCGGGCCGCTTCCTCGGCTCGCCCCGCCCGTGCCTCCTCCTCCAGCGCCGCGACCGCACGGGCGAGCGCGGCCGCCCCGAAGGCGCCAGCGGAACTCTTCAGCGTGTGGGCAAGACGGGCCAACGCGTCGAGATCATGCCCCGCCAGCGCCTCCGCGATGCGCGCGAGCCGCGCTTCCGCCTCTTCCGCGAACAGAGCAAGCAGCCGGGGCAGACGCGCCGGTTCGACCGACTCGCGAAGGTCTGCGAGCACGGCGCGATCGATGAGCGGATCCTCGCGCCCCGACTCGTCGCCGCCGGACGGCGCAGGGCCGGCCGGCGCTGGCGGCGAGGGCTGAGGCTGCGGGCAGCGACGGTCGGCGAGCACAGCCTCAACCGCGTCAAGCAGCGTGGTGCGATCGATCGGCTTGGGCAGGAAGCCATTCATGCCGGCCTGCGCGCAGGCCCGTCGATCCGCCTCCGCCGTGGCGCCACTGATGGCAAGGATCGGCACCTGCCCGCGCTGGCCCGGCAGGGCCCGAACGCGGCGGGTCGCCGCTAGCCCGTCGAGCTCAGGCATCTGCACATCCATCAGGATCAGCGCGTAGTCCGTCTCCGTCGCGCGGCGGACCGCTTCGCGCCCGTCCGAAACGACGTCGACCGTCCAGCCGGCGCGGCGCAGGATGGCGGCGACGACGAGCTGGTTGGTTCGGCTGTCCTCGGCAATCAGCACACGCCCGCGTGCCGCCGGAGGTTTGGGCGGCGAGGGGTCTGGCAGCACGCGCTCCGGTGCGAGGCCAGCCCCTTCCGCCGCGCGCAGGGGCAACACGAAGCGGAAGGTCGTTCCCTTGCCGGGGATGGAGTCGAGCCGAATCTCCCCACCCATCAGGGTGACCAGGCGACGGCAGATGGTAAGCCCGAGCCCTGAGCCGCCGAAGCGTCGCGTGATCGAGGGGTCGGCCTGGGCGAAACGGGAGAAGAGCCGCTTCTGCACAGAGGGCGGGATGCCGATTCCGGTGTCGATGACGGCGAAGGAAAGTCCGCCACCCGTGGCCTCCGGCGCCTGGTCGATGGCGACGGTCACACCGCCGACCGCGGTGAACTTCACCGCATTGTCGACCAGATTGGTCAGCACCTGCTTCAGGCGCAGCGGATCGCCGATCACCGTGTCCGGCACATCCGGCGCGATTCGGGCCTCCAGTTTCAGCCCCTTCTCGGCGGCCGCGGCGGCGGCGAGATCGAGCACCGCGCGCACCACCTCAGCGAGCCGGAACGGCACCGACTCGATGGCAAGCTTGCCCGCCTCGATGCGGCTGATGTCGAGGATGTCGTTGATGATGGCGAGCAGGTCCTTGCCGCACTGACGGGCCGTCTCGGCATAGGCGCGCTGTTCCGCATCCAGTTCCGTCTCAAGCAGAAGCGCGAGCGTGCCCATCACGCCGTTCATCGGCGTGCGGATCTCGTGGCTCATCGCGGCAAGGAAGTCGGATTTGGTGCGATTGGCGCGTTCGGCGAGGCGGCGGGCGCGCTCGCGCCCGGCTTCGGCCTTCTTACGCGCGGTGACGTCGTGCTGGATTCCGATGAACGCCGTCAGCGCCCCGGCTGCATCGAACACCGGCGCGACGTGCAGTTCGTTCCAGAAACGGCTGCCGTCTTTGCGGTAGTTGAGGAGTTCGACAGTGACGGGGGCGCGCCTCGCGATGGCCTCGCGCACCCGTGCGACCGCCGCCTGGTCGGTGCGCGCCCCCTGCAGGAAGCGGCAGTTCCGCCCCAGCACCTCCTCCGGCAGATAGCCGGTCATTCGCGTGAAGGCGTCGTTGACGTAGACGATCGGGCAATCGGGCAGGGCAGGGTCGGCGATGGTCACCCCCGTCGGCACGGCGGCGATCGCGGCCTCGAGAAGGCCAGCGACCCCGAGCGCATCGAAGGCCGGCGAGGCGATTGCGCGCGCGCCGGCGGAAGATGCGTTAGGAGTCGTAGGCGACGAGGCAGTCGAACGGGACATCAAGCCTCTCGCGCCCGCGCAGGAAGGTGAGTTCGATCAGCGCGGCGG
This sequence comes from uncultured Elioraea sp., assembly GCA_937927455.1. Taxonomy (GTDB): domain Bacteria; phylum Pseudomonadota; class Alphaproteobacteria; order Acetobacterales; family Acetobacteraceae; genus Elioraea. The sequence continues at coordinate 7,753 of CALBEG010000070.1, forward strand.
AGGCGGGCACGACGGCGCCGACCCGGCGCAAAAGTTCGATGCCTGCCCGCATCGTTCCGCCCGTGGCAAGAAGATCATCCACCACCACCACGCGCTGGCCGGGCTTCACCGCATCGGCCTGCACCTCGATGCGGTCGCTGCCATATTCAAGCGCGTAGTCGTAGCCGATGGTCGGCCCCGGCAGCTTGCCCTTCTTGCGCAGCATGATGAAGCCGCAGCCGAGCTTGAGCGCGAGGGGGGCGGCCACCAGGAACCCCCTGCTCTCAACCCCGGCCAGCAGATCGGGCTGATGGCGGCGCACGAGGTTTGCCATCCGCCCCATCGCCACCTGCCAAGCATCGGCATGCGCCAGCAGGGTGGAGATGTCGTAGAACAGGATGCCCGGCTTCGGAAAATCAGGGATGCTGCGAATATGCTCCTTGATGTCCATGCGGGCTCTGGTCTCCTTCGCCGCGGGCGGCAATCACGCATCGGTGAGTGAGTGTAAGGGCAAGTGACACGGCGCGGCAATGCGCACACCTCACAAACGGTGGTGGTGGAGGTGACCGGGATGGCCGAGGACAGAGCCCAGCCTGCCGAGACGCGAAAGGTGACGGCCCTCGTCGTCGGCCTGGTCGGGGCCCTGGTCTACGTTTGGCTGGCCGTGACCGTGGCCGATTGGGTGGTCCCGCTGCACTGGTCGATCGCGCTCGTCTACTTCGCCGTGGTCGGCGTGGCGTGGACATGGCCGGCTGCGCGTCTGCTGCGCTGGGCCTTTGCCGCCCCGGCGAAAGGCCGAGGTGGCGGGTGACACGGAAGCTTCATCGTCCGGTCACCGTGGCGTAACGTCCGACGCCTAAAGCCGAGGGGCCACAACACCGGGAGGTTTGTTGATGCATCGCAGGTCGCTTCTGGCCGGCGCCGCGTTCGCCCTGGCGATCGGTGCCGCCCCCGCCAGCGCACAGCAGCGCACGGAGGTCACGTTCTGGTACGGGCTTGGCGGCGCGCTCGGTGAGCGCGTGCAGGAGCAGGTGGAGCGGTTCAACCGCAGCCAAGACCGCTATCGAGTCAACGCCACGTTCCGTGGTTCCTATGTCGAGGTGATGACGGGCGCGATCGCTGCCTGGCGTGCCGGCAACCCGCCGCACATCGCGCAGGTGTTCGAGGTTGGCACCGCGACCATGATGGCCGCCGGCCCCGCCATCAAGCCCGTACACGAACTGTTCCGCGAGGCCGGGGTGGAGATCGACCCCAAGCGCGACCTCGCCGGTGTGCGCGGCTACTACAGCGACACTCAGGGCCGCCTGGTGTCGATGCCGCACAACTCCTCTTCCGCTCTCATGTGGGTCAACCTCGACGCGTTCGAAAAGGCCGGCATCACAGACATTCCCCGCACTTGGCGCGAGGTGCGCGCGGCGGCGGAGAAGCTGAAGGCCGCCAACGCCACCCCATGCGTGATGACCACCACCTGGCCAACCTGGGTGCTGTTCGAACAGCAGTCAGCCATCCACGATGTCGGGCTCGCCACCCGCGCCAATGGCTTCGAGGGGCTGGATACAGAACTTCAGCTGACCCATCCGTTCTTCCAGAAGCACATCCAGTTCATCGCCGATCTGCATCGCGACGGGCTGTTCCGTTATGGCGGGCGCGACAACGCTGCCGGCAACCTGTTCCCGTCTGGTGAGTGTGCGATTGGCTTCGGCTCGTCCGCTGCGCGGGCGCAAATCCAGCGCGATGCCAAATTCCGCTGGGCTTCTGTTCCGCTACCGTATCATGATGATGTGATCCAGAGCCCGCGCAACGGCGTCATCGGCGGCGCCTCGCTTTGGGTGCTGACCGCGCGCAACCGTACACCGGCGGAGTACGCCGCAGTCGCCGCCTTCTTCGAGTTCATCTCGCGCCCCGAAGAAGACGCGTGGTGGCACCAGGTGACGGGCTATGTGCCGCTGACCAAGGCTGCTTACGAGAAGTCAAAGGCGGAAGGGTTCTACGAGCGCAACCCGGGCGCGGATGCGGCGATCATCCAGCTCTCGCGCGCCGAACCCACCCCGAACAGCCAGGGCTTCCGTTTGGGCGGCATGGTCGAGATCCGCAACATCATCCAGGAGGAGCTGGAGAAGGTGTTCCAGGGCCAGCAGACAGTGGCGCAAGCGCTCGAGGCCGCCAATCGCCGCGGCAACCAGGTGCTGCGCAACTTCGAGCGCGCCAACCGCTCGTGAGCGGCGCGACTTTTTGACGCTTGATTGCGGGCCGCTCCGTCGCGGGGCGGCCCGATCCCGTTTTGAGCAAGCAGCATGCGCAAGAAGGTGATCTTCCCGCAGGTCGGGCTCCCCTATCTCCTCCTGCTGCCACAGCTCGCGATCACCTTCGTCTTCTTTTTCCTGCCGGCGGGCCAAGCGATCTGGTTCAGCTTCCTCCGCCAGGATGCATTCGGCATCCGCACCGAATTCGTCGGACTCGAGAACTTCGTCGAACTGTTCCAGGACCCGCTCTATCTCGACTCGGTGTGGATCACCCTCGTCTTTTCGTTCTGGGTCACAGCACTTGCCATGTCGGTTGCGCTTGGTCTTGCCGTGCTGGCTGATCGCCACATCCGGGGTGCGACCGCGTACAAGACGCTGCTGATCTGGCCCTACGCCATCGCGCCCGCCGTCGCGGCCGTGCTCTGGATCTTTATCTTCCACCCGCAGATCGGGCTCCTGGGCAAGTTCCTGAACGGCATCGGCGTCCGTTGGGATTACAAGCTCAATGGCACGCAAGCTCTGATCACGGTGATCGTCGCCTCGGCCTGGAAGCAGGTGTCGTACAACTTCCTCTTCTTCCTTGCCGGCCTGCAGTCGATTCCCCGCAGCGTTCTCGAGGCGGCGGCGATCGATGGCGCCTCCCCCGCCCGCCGGTTCTGGACGGTGGTGTTTCCGCTCCTCTCCCCCACCACCTTCTTTTTGCTGGTGATCAACCTGACTTACGCGTTCTTCGACACATTCGGCGTGATCGATGCGCTGACGAAAGGGGGCCCGGCCAAGGCGACATCCACCCTCATCTATCGCGCGTACATCGACGGACGGGTGAACCTCGATCTCGGGTCTTCCTCGGCGCAGTCGGTGGTGCTGATGCTGGCGGTGATTGCGCTGACCGCGGTGCAGTTCCGCTTCATCGAACGCAAGGTGCACTACTGAGGAGTGCCGCATGATGCACGGCCCCGTAGCGACCATTAGGGCGGAGGCGATCGCGCGCGCTGAAGCGGCGGCGGAGCGGGCCGATACCGCGCGCCGTCGCGCCGATTGGCTGACGCACGCGGTCCTGATCCTCGGGGTCGCTCTCTTCGCTCTGCCGATCTGGATCGTGCTGATGGGCTCGACGCACGACGTCGCCACTGTGAGCCGCGGCGAGGTGCCGCTTCTGCCGGGGCCGTACGCGGTGGAGAACTACGCCGCCGCCTGGACGGAGGGTTCAGCGCGCACCACCCGCGTGCCGGTGAGCGCGATGATGCTCAACAGTTTCGTGATGGCGATGCTGATCGCGGTGGGCAAGATCGCGATCTCCATCCTCTCGGCCTATGCGGTGGTGTTCTTCTCCTTCCCCGGCCGCCTGCTCGCCTTTTGGGCGATCTTCATCACGCTCATGCTGCCGGTCGAGGTGCGCATCTTCCCGACCTTCCAGGTGGTGTCCGACCTCGGGCTCGTGAACACCTACACCGGCCTGATCCTGCCGCTGATCGCGTCGGCCACCGCGACGCTTCTGTTCCGGCAGTTCTTCCTGACGATCCCGGACGAGCTCGTGGAGGCGGCGAAGATGGACGGGGCCGGGCCGCTCCGCTTCTTCAAGGACGTGGTGCTGCCACTCTCCACCACCAACATCGCGGCGCTGTTCGTCATCCTGTTCGTCTATGGCTGGAACCAGTATCTGTGGCCGCTGCTGATCACCACCAGCGCGGATGTCGAGACGATCGTCATCGGCATCGTGAAGATGATCGGCGCCGAGGCGGACACCGAGTGGAACCGCGTGATGGCGACGACCGTGCTGGCGCTGCTGCCGCCCGTGGCCGTCGTCATCCTGATGCAGCGGTGGTTCGTGAAGGGTCTCGTGGAGACGGAGAAGTGACATGGCGACGCTGACCGTCCACGGCGTGCCGAAATCCTTCGGCAAGGTCGCGGTGCTGCACGGCATCGACCTGTCCGTCGCCGACGGCGAGATGATCGTGATCGTCGGCGCCTCCGGCTGCGGCAAGTCCACCCTGCTCCGCATCGTCGCGGGGCTGGAGACGGCGACCGAGGGCCGCATCGTCATCTCCGGCGCCGACGTCACGCGGCTCGAGCCGGCCGAGCGCGACATCGCCATGGTGTTCCAGAACTACGCGCTCTACCCGCACATGAGCGTGTTCGAGAACATGTCCTACGGGCTTCGCATCCGCGGCGTGCCGAAGCCCGAGATCGCGCGCCGCGTGCAGCAGGCGGCGGAGATGCTCGGCCTCGGCGCGCTGCTCCAGCGCCGTCCGCGCGAACTCTCGGGCGGCCAGCGCCAGCGGGTGGCCATGGGCCGCGCCATCGTGCGCGAACCCAAGCTGTTCCTGTTCGACGAGCCGCTGTCCAACCTCGACGCCAAGCTGCGCGTCGCGATGCGCGCCGAGATCAAGCGCCTGCAGCGCCGCCTCGGCGTCACCAGCCTGTTCGTCACGCATGACCAGGTGGAGGCGATGACGCTCGGTGACCGCCTCGTCGTCATGAACCAGGGACGGGCCGCGCAGGTCGCGACGCCGATGGAGATCTTCGCCCGCCCGGCCGACACCTATGTCGCCGGCTTCATCGGCAGCCCCGCGATGAACTTCCTGCCCGCGACGCTGACGGAAGGCGGGCTCGGCGCGCGCATCGCGGACGGGCCCGTCATCCGCTTCGCCGACGGTCCGCGCCCCGGCATGGCCGGGCGCGCGCTGACGCTCGGCATCCGCCCGGAGCACTTCGCGCTTGGCGGCCCGCTGCCGCTGACGCCGGACCTGATCGAGCCGCTCGGCTCGGAAACCGTGGTCCACGGCCGCCTGCCGTCCGGCCAGGAGGTCACGCTGCGCCTCGCCGGCATGCCGGCCAGCCTCGGCACGCTCGAGATCGGCATCCGCGCCGAGCACCTCCACGTGTTCGACGGCGAGACGGGCCTGCGAATGGATGCGCAGCCCGCCGCTGCGCTCACCCCGGCGTGGCAGGGCGGCTGAACGCCCCCGCGCGCAGCGCCAACGCCAGCGGCGGATCATCCGTCGCCAGCGCATCCACGCCGAGCGCCAGCGCACGCTCGATCTCCGCGCGGTGGTTCGCCGCCCAGACCCCCGCCGCGAGGCCGGCGTCATGCGCCGCCGCGCGCAGGCCCGGCGTCATGGCGGCGATGTCGGTGTCGAGTTCCGGCACCCCGAGCGCGCGCGCCGCCGCGACCGTGGCACGCACGCCGAGCGTGTCCAGCGCCCGCCCCGACACGAGCCAGACCGCGCCGGCGAGGCCGCCGCGCGCCCAGGCCTCGGCCGCCGTCGGCCCGTGGAAGCAGATCAGCACGCTGCGCTCCAGCATCCCCTGCGCCGCGAGGACGGCCAGCACCGCCTCCAGCAGCCCGGGATAGGGGCGCCCCTCCGCATCCGTCTTGATCTCGACGCGCAGGCGCCTGCCCGAGGGGCGCAGCAGCGCCGCGAGCGCCGAGAGCGTCGGCACCGCCTCGGCGGGCGCGCCCCGCAGCCGCGCCGCCGCGAGATCCGCGGCGCTGCGCCGGGCGACGGGCCCGGAGAGATCCGTCGTCCGCTCGAGCGTCGCGTCGTGGATCACCATCGGCACCCCGTCGGCCGAGGGGTGGACGTCGCACTCGACCTCCTCGACCGGCAGCGCGAGCGCGGCGCGGAACGCGGCGAGACTGTTCTCCGGCCACAGGAACGCGCCGCCGCGATGGGCGATGATCGTGGGCGGCGTGGCAATCGGCATCGGCGTTCGCATCCATCCTGACAACGGCGGCAATGGCGCGGCCTCCAGCCGTCGCCGCCCGGCCGCAGATGTGCCCCAGCCACGGGATGCCGCGCAATGCGGGCCTGGGCGGGACGCCCTAGCGCCTCTCCGGAACCAGCCGCGTCGCGTGGCCCATCTTGCGGCCCGCGCGCGCCTCGGCCTTGCCGTAGAGGTGAACGCTCCACGCCGGGTCGGCCAGCAGCCGCGGCACCAGCGCCATGCCCTCCGGCCCAATCAGGTTCTTCATCACCGCCGCGTGGTGGCGGCCCGGGTCGGCCAGCGGCAGGCCGGCGACGGCGCGGACCTGCGCCTCGAACTGGCTGATGCGGCAGGCCTCGATCGTCCAGTGGAAGGAGTTGTGCGGCCTCGGCGCGATCTCGTTGCCGAGCAGCGTGCCGTCCGGCAGCAGGAAGAACTCGATGGCGGCGACGCCGACGAGGCCGAGACCCTCGGCAACCGCGCGGGCATGGGCGCGGGCGGCCTCCGCGCTCGCGGGCGGGATCGGCGCAGGCGCGACGCTCTCGTCCAGGATGTGGTGCGCGTGGCGGTTCTGCGCGATGTCGTACACCACGACCGCCCCGTCCTCGCCGCGCGCCACCAGGGCGGAGACCTCGGCGGCGAACGCCACGAAGGCTTCCAGGATGAAGGGCGCGGGGGCGAGGCGGGCGATCGCCGCGCGCGCCTCGGCCTCGGAGCGGACCACCGCCTGTCCGCGGCCGTCGTAGCCGAGGCGCGTCGTCTTCAGCACCGCCGGCAGGCCGGTGGCGGCGAGGGCGGCGGGCACATCGGCCTCCCCGGTCACGGCGGCGAAGGGCGCGACGGGCACGCCGGCGCGGTGGAGGAAGGCCTTCTCGGCCAGCCGGTCCTGGCAGGTGGCGAGCACCCCGGCGCCCGGGCGGCACGGCACCAGCGGCGCCAGGACCGACAGGGCCTCGGCGGGCACGTTCTCGAACTCGAAGGTCACGACGTCCACGGCGGCGGCGAAGCGGTCGAGCGCCCCGGCGTCGGTGTAGGCGGCGATGGTTCGCTCGGCGGCGACCTGCATCCCCGGCCCGTCCTCCTCCGGGGCGAACACATGCGGCCGGTAGCCGAGGCGGGCGGCGGCCATGGCCGCCATGCGCCCGAGTTGCCCGCCGCCCAGGATGCCGATGCGCGCGCCGGGCGGCAGGCTCACGCCGGGGTCTCCGGGACCGAGGCGGTCTGCTCGGCGCGGAAGGCGTCGAGGCGCGCGGCGAGCGCGGGGTCGTTCAGTGCCAGGATGGCGGCGGCGAGCAGCGCCGCATTGGTCGCCCCGGCCTTGCCGATGGCGAGCGTGCCGACCGGGATGCCGGCCGGCATCTGCACGATGGACAGCAGGCTGTCCTGCCCCTTCAGCGCGGGCGACTCGACCGGCACGCCGAGCACCGGCAACCGCGTGAGGGCAGCAACCATGCCCGGCAGATGGGCCGCGCCCCCGGCGCCGGCGATGATGACCGCGAGGCCGCGCGCCGCCGCGCCCTGCGCATAGGCGAACAGGCGCAGCGGCGTGCGGTGTGCGGACACGACGCGGGTCTCGTGCGGGACGCCGAGGCGCGCCAGCATCTCGGCGGCGTGGCGCATCGTCTCCCAGTCCGACCGGCTGCCCATGATGACGCCGACGCGCGGCGGCGCGTCGGTCACGCCGTGATGTCCGGCAGCAGCTGGGATTCGGCCCAGGAGATCTCGTCCTTCAGCCGCAGCTTGCGCTTCTTCAGCCGCTGGAGCTGGAGCTGGTCGATCCCCGTGCCTTCGAGGCGTGCGATCACGGTGTCGAGGTCCCGGTGCTCGCTGCGCAGTTCGTGCAGGCGTCGGAGCAGGGCGTCGCGGTCGGCGAGCATCGTCGGGCGGGTCGGCTCTTCGGAAAGCGGAAGGCTGTGCCGCGCAACAGATCCGTCATCGGGCTGGCGCCCGGCACGGCGGTCGCTTAGCATGAATGGACGCGGATGTGCCAGCCATCCGGCCCGGGCATCCGCGCCTTCCGGGGGCGCCGGCCCTCCCGGCTCGGCCCCCGGCCCGCAACGGGCAGAGGGAGTGCAGCATGAGCGCATCGGCACGGCTCGAAACCTTGAGGCAGCGCCACGCCAGCCTCGAGAAGCGCATCGCCGAGGAGGCCGCCCGCCCGGCCCGCGATGCCGAGGCCCTGGCCCGGATGAAGCTCGAGAAGCTCCGGCTGAAGGAGGAGATGGAGCGGCTGCGGCCGAACTGACGCCGCCGCCGGCCCCGCTCAGGCCGCGTCCTCGGCGGGGCGGGCGGCGGGCGCGCCGCCGGCGGCCGAGATCGCCGCGTTCAGGTCCGACTGGCTGCACAGGCCGAGGATCACCGGGTCGCGCGGCTTGATGTTGGCGCTGTTCCAGTGGGTCTTGTCGCGGATCTTCTGGATGGTCTCCTTCGTGGTGCCGAGGAGCTTGGCGATGGCCGAGTCCGGTACTTCCGGATGGTTGCGCAGGATCCAGGCGATGCCGTCCGGCCGGTCATGCCGCTTGGCGACGGGCGTGTAGCGCGCCCCCTTGGACCGGCTCCTGGGCGTCGGCAGCGTGGATGCGAGGAGCTGGAGCTTGGCCGAGGGGTCGGCCTCGCAGCGGGCGATTTCCTCCTGCGTCAGCTGACCGTTCTGCACCGGGTCGTAGCCGACGATGCCCTGCGCCACCTCGCCGTCCGCGATGGCCTGGACCTCGAGCGGGTGCATGCCGACGAAATCGGCGATCTGCTCGAAGGTCAGGGAGGTCTTCTCGATCAGCCACACGGCGGTGGCCTTCGGCATCAGCGGCTGCGGCATGGCGTGTCGTCTCCGTCCGGCGGGGCGGGTGCAGCCCCGCCGCGGGTCGCGGCGGGTATGGCGCTGCGGGTGCGGCGCGGTCAAGACCGTCGCGCGGGGTTGGGGCACCCCGCAACGCAGAACGGGCGCCTTTCGGCGCCCGCTCCGTTCGGTTCGGCGCGTGTCGCCTGCGCTCAGCGCAGGACGATCTCGACGCGGCGGTTCTGCGGCTCGCGCACGCCGTCGGCGGTCGGCACCAGCGGGCGGCTCTCGCCGAAGGCCTGGATCACGATCTCGTTGCGCGGCACGCCGAGCCGCACGAGCTCCGCCGCCACGTTGTTGGCGCGCCGCAGCGACAGGCCCTGGTTGTACTGCGGGCTGCCCGAGCGGTCCGCGTGGCCCGACACCTCGATCCGCGTGGACTGCACCCGGCGCGAGGCGGCGGCCGCGTCGGCGATGATCTGCCGCGCACGGTCGGTCAGGGTGTCGCGATCCCAGTCGAAGAACACGAGGTAGGTGCGCGCGGGCTC
>CALBEG010000071.1 GCA_937927455.1 uncultured Elioraea sp.
AGACGCTGAAGTGGAGGAGGCGGCCAAGCTCGCTCGCATCCACGACTTCATCCTCTCCACTCCCGATGGCTACGATACCCGCGTCGGCGAGCGCGGCCTTAAACTGTCGGGTGGGGAGAAGCAGCGCGTGGCGATCGCGCGTACCATCCTGAAGGGTCCGCCGATCCTGATCTTCGACGAGGCGACCTCCGCCCTGGATACGCGCACGGAACGCGAGATCCAGGCCAACCTCAGGGAGCTCGCGCGCAACCGCACCACGCTCGTCATTGCGCACCGCCTCTCCACGGTCATGGACGCGGACGAGATCCTGGTGCTCGATCACGGCCGCATCGTCGAACGCGGCACGCATGAGGCGCTGCTTGCGCGCGATGGGCTCTATGCCGAGATGTGGCGGCGCCAGGCGGAGGCGGTCGAAGGCGAAGGGGTGACGGGAGGGGAAAGCACCCTGCCAGCGGCCGCCGACTGAGCGTGACCGGCGGCTGCTCCTCGCACCCTCCCGCCCGCATCGCGCCGGGTTGCCGCGCCTCAGCCTCGGCGTCGCGGTCCCACGAGGCGGGATCGGCTGGCCGCACCGCGCGCTCGCTCCGGGCCTCGGTCCTGAGCCCGGTCCGACGCCGGTCTGCCGGCCATGCCCGGCAGGGGGTTCCGACTGGCCGAGACATTTCCCATGTGGGAGGGGAGATGACGCGGGAGGTGGTGTCGATGCGAGCCGACCCGATGGGCGAGACGCCCGAGGATCTGAGCCTGGCGGGCTCGGTGGTCGACCAGGCCATCGCAACCATGATGGAGCGCAAGATTGGGCCCCTCTCGGCCGCTTCCGCCCTGCTCGGGGGGGCGATTGGGATCCTCTCGCGCAGCCTCGATGAGCAGGCGGTGATCCGGGTACTAGAGAACGCGATCGCCGCCGTGCGCGCAGGCGAGGTGCGCGACCTGCAAGGCGGAGAGGCGGTGGACGGCCGGTCCGCTTGACCGCGCGGCAGACGCCGCGTAGGAAACGGGGTCTTGTCGGGCGGCATTATGTGGCCGACCCCTGTTTCATAGCGACCAGACCTGATCGAGGAGTGTGCCATGGCGCGTCGTTGCAGCGTCACCGGCAAGGGCGTGCTGACCGGCAACAACGTCAGCCACGCCAACAACAAGACCCGCCGCCGCTTCCTGCCCAACCTGCAGGAGACGTCGCTGGTGAGCGACATTCTGGGCACCACCGTGCGGCTGCGTCTCTCGACGCGCGGCATCAAGACGGTCGAGCACAATGGCGGGCTGGACGCTTGGCTGCTCTCCACGCCCGACCGCAAGCTCACGGCCGAAGCGCTGGAGCTGAAGCGTCGCATCGAGCGCGCCAAGGCGAAGCGGGCGGCCTGAGCGCGGCCCTCGTTCCTCTGCGGCCAGGCCCGCCTATGCGCGGGCCATTTTCGTTGATCGCCCGCGCATGCTGTCTCCTTCCGGTCTGATCGCGGCTCTCCATGCCCTGCCGCCCGAGGCGGTGTGGGCGATGATGCTGGTCGCAGCCTATGCGGGCCCGCTCGCCATGCTCCGCCTCGGCGGCGCGTCGGGCCTCAAGGTGTGGATCGCCGTCGCGGTGATCGCGGCCAACCTGCAGGTGCTGAAGGTGGTGCCATTCACCCTCTTTGCCGGCCCGGTGGCGGAAGGAACGGTGGTGTTCGCCTCCACCTATCTCGCCACCGACCTGCTCAGCGAGCATTACGGCGAGCCTGAGGCGCGCTCGGGCGTGTGGCTCGGCTTTTCCGCCCATCTCGCGATGACGGTGCTGATGCTGCTGGCACTCGGCTACCGTCCCCTCTCGGCTGAAGAGGCGGGGGAGGGGCTTGCCTGGGCCCTGCCCTTCCATGACCATCTCGCGGCGATCTTTAGCCCCGCGCCGGCCTTCTTTGCTGCCGGCATCGTCGCCTTCCTCACCTCGCAGATGCTCGACATCCGCCTCTTCGGCGCCCTGCGGCTGGCCACACGGGGGCGGCATCTGTGGCTGCGCAACACCCTCTCCACCATCGTCTCCGCACTGATCGACAACACGATCTTTTCCGTGCTTGCCTTCCGCCTCTTCGCCGCCGACCCGGTGCCGTGGCACGCGCTCGTTCGCTCTTACATCCTGGGCGCTTGGTTGCAGCGTGTGCTGCTGGCGCTGCTGGATACGCCGTTCATGTACGCGGGCGGCCGGGTGGCCCCTCTCGTCGCGCGGGGATGAGCGGGCGCTACGCGGCCTTCTCCTGGCGGGTGGTTGGGCGGGATCCCGCGACTCGCGCCCGCCTCGGCCTCCTCTCGACGCCGCACGGCGTGGTGGAAACGCCGAACTTCATCCTGTGTGCCACGCGCGGCGCGCTAAAAGCAGCAACGATGCCACAGGCGCGGGCCTTGGGCGCGCAGATCGTGCTCGCCAACACTTACCACTTAATGCTGGCGCCGGGGGCGGAGCGGGTGGCGCGGTTGGGCGGGCTTCATCGCATGACGGGCTGGCAGGGCCCGATGCTGACGGATTCGGGTGGCTTCCAGATCTTCTCCATGGGCCATGGCGGGGTCGCGGCAGAGGTGAAGGGCAACCGGGCGCAACCCGCCGAGGCGACGCTGATCCGGATCGACGAGCGGGGGGCGACGTTCCGCTCCTACATCGATGGCAGCGTGCAGGAGCTGACGCCGGAACGGTCGATGCAGATCCAGGCCGCGCTCGGGGCGGATCTCGTCGTCGTGCTGGATGAGTGCACGCCCTTCCATGCCGACCGCGACTACGTCGCGCATGCGCTCGAGCGCACCTTCCGTTGGAGCCGCCGCAGCCTCGCCGCCTTCGATGAGGCGGGCGGGATGGGAACGGAGGGCCCGCAGGCGCTTTACGGCATTGCAGGCGGGCATGTGCACGAAGACCTGCGTCGCGCGGCGGCGGATTTCGTCAACGGCGAGGCGTTCTTCGGCCACGCCATCGGCGACTCGCTCGGCGCGACACGGGAGCAAATGCACGCCGTGGTCGCCTTCCAGGCCCCCTTGTTGCGCGAGGACAGGCCGATCCACCTGCTTGGCATCGGCCAGGTGGCGGACATCTGGCACGGCGTTGCGCACGGCATCGACACCTTCGACTGCGTCCACCCGACCCGGATCGCACGCCACGGCGGGGCGTTGGTCCGCAACCTCGACGAGGAGGGCGTGGTAGGTCGCGATCACCTGAACCTGCGCAACGCGCGCTTCCGTGACGATGCGCGCGTTCTGGAGGAGGGCTGCGACTGCCCGGCCTGTGCCAGTGGCTACTCCCGCGCCTATCTGCATCACCTGCTGAAGACCGGCGAACTCCTCGGGCTGTGGCTGATCACCCAGCACAATATCCGCTTCATGATGCGTCTGATGGCGGCTGCGCGGGCGGCGATCGCGGCGGCGCGCGTGCGCGAGGCTGCCGCCGAATGGGGCGTTCGGCTCGACGCTTGACGCGGCGCGCTCAGCCGAGCGGGTCGAACCCGTGCGGGAAGGGAATAAGCGGCTTCGGCAACGAATAGGGCCCGCGCGCGAGGTAGCGCCCTGAGCCTGCTTCCGCCTGCACCGAGCCTTCGCGCATCACCACCTCGCCGCGCCGTACTGTCGCCACCGGCCAGCCCGTCACCTCCAGCCCCTCGTAGGGCGTGTAGTCGATGGCGTGGTGCATGAGGTCATTGCTGAGGCGCACGCGCTTCGATGCATCCCACAGCACCAGGTCGGCGTCTGCCCCGATCGCGATCGTGCCCTTGCGGGGGGCGAGGCCGAACAGGCGCGCGGGGTTGGTCGCGGTGAGTGCGGCGAAGTCGGTGATGTCGATCCGTCCCTTCCCGACACCTTCGGAGAAGACGATGGGCAACCGTGCAGCAAGCCCCGGTATGCCGTTGGGGATGTCGCGGAACGGCGCATCGCGGCCGCAGCGCGCCTTGCCGCGATCACCCGCGAAGCTGAAGCCGCAATGATCCGAAGTGATGACGTCGAGCACGCGGGTGCGGATGTGGCGCCAGATCCGCTCGTGTTCCTCCTGGCCCCGCGGGGCGGGGCTGCAGATGAACTTCGCCCCTTCGAAGCCGGAGCGATCCATGTCGGCCGCGGTGAGGGTGAGGTATTGCGGGCAGGTCTCGCCCCACACCGCCACCCCGCGCGCCTTGGCGCGTGCGATCTCTTCTGCCGCCTCCGCGCTGGAGACGTGGAAGATCTGGATGGGTTGTCCCAGCAGTTCGGCGAGCGCGATCGCGCGGTGGGTCGCCTCGCGCTCCACTACGGGCGGGCGCGACCAGGCATGGTACTTCGGCGCTGTCATGCCGCGCGCGAGAAGTCGTTCCGTGAGGAAAGTGATCGCGTGGTAGTTCTCGCAATGCACGGTGACCAAGGCGCCGAGACTGCGCGCGGCGGCGAGCACGCGCAGATACTGCGCATCATCGACATGCAGCGGGTCGTAGGTGAGGAATACCTTGAACGAGCGCACGCCGTGCGCGACGAGGGCGGGAAGCTCCGTCTCCACCACCTCATCTGTCGGGTCGGTGACGATCTGATGGAAGGCGTAATCGACCATCGCGTTGCGCGCACGCACGCTGTAGTCGTCGAAGGTGGGGCGGATTGGGTGGCCGCGGAACTGCGGCACGAAGCAGATCACGCTTGTCGTTCCGCCGGCGAAGGCTGAAGCGGAGGCGGTGACGAAACTCTCCTCGTGCACCGAACCGTCCGCTTCCGGCTGTTCGATGTGGCAATGGCTGTCCACCCCTCCCGGCAGCACGTGGAGCCCGCCGGCGTCGAGCACCTCGCCTTCGGCCGGCAGATTTTCCGCCAGCGCGACGATCCGTCCCTTCGCGATCCCGATGTCCGCGCGCATCACATCCGCGGCCGTCACCACCGTGCCTCCGCGCACCACGAGATCGAAGGTCATCGGTCCCCTCGCTACCTCTGTTCAACGATCCGCTCTCGTTGCGACCCGACGAGCCGGCGGCGAGTCGGCGCGCACAGCGTGTCAGGCGACCAGCGGCGCACGCTCGGCGGCCATGCGCTGCCAGGCACGCGCGGCGTCCTCGTCGAACAGGTCGGCCAGCTGCTTCATCATCGTGCCGCCCAGTTCCTCGGCATCGACGATGGTGACGGCGCGGCGGTAGTAGCGGGTGACGTCATGACCGATGCCGATCGCCACCACCTCGATCAGCCCCTCGCGATCGACGCGGCGGATCACGTCGCGCAGGTGCCGTTCGAGATAGTTGCCGGGATTGACGGAGAGGGTGGAGTCGTCGACCGGCGCGCCATCGGAGATCACCATCAGGATCTTGCGATGTTCGGGTCTGGCGAGCAGGCGGCGATAGGCCCACTCGAGCGCCTCGCCGTCGATGTTCTCCTTGAGCAGCCCCTCGCGCAGCATCAGGCCGAGGTTCCTGCGTACGCGACGCCACGGCGCGTCGGCATCTTTGTAGACGATGTGGCGAAGATCGTTCAGCCGCCCCGGGTTGCGCTTCTTGCCCTCCTGCACCCAGCGTTCGCGGCTCTGCCCTCCCTTCCAGGCGCGGGTGGTGAAGCCGAGGATCTCCACCTTCACCCCGCAACGCTCGAGGGTGCGGGCGAGGATGTCCGCGCTCATCGCCGCCACCGTGATGGGCCGGCCGCGCATCGAGCCGGAATTGTCGATCAGCAGCGTGACGACGGTGTCGCGGAAGTCAGTGTCGCGTTCGCGCTTGTAGGAGAGCGAGTGCATTGGGTTCGCCACCACGCGGGCGAGCCGGGAGACGTCGAGCAGCCCCTCCTCCAGGTCGAACTCCCAGGAGCGCTGCTGCTGGGCCATCAGCCGCCTCTGCAGGCGGTTGGCGAGCTTGGTGACGACACCCTGCAGGTGTTGCAGCTGCTGGTCGAGCTGGGCGCGCAGCCGGGCGAGCTCGTCCGGGTCGCACAGGTCGGAGGCATCGATCTCCTCGTCGAACTGGCGGGTGAAGGCACGGTAGCGCGCATCATCCGCATCGAGCGGCGGATCGCGCCTTGCCTGCGGCCCAGCTGGGCGTTCGTCTCCGTCCGAGGCTGAGCCTTCGTCCTCGCGCTGTTCCGCCGCCTCGATGGGCTGCGCCTCGCCGTCCGCCTCCTCCTCGCGCGCGCCGGGCAGCGATTCGGCTTCCGCCGCACCCGCGCTGCGCTGCTCCTCGTCTTGCTTCTCGCCCTCTGTCTCTCCCTCATTCTCCTCTTCCTGGGTCGGGCTTTCCTCGTCTGCGTCTGCGATGTCCTCGGCGAGGTCGAGGGCGGAGAGGAGGCGTCGTGAGACGCGGGCGAAGGCGTCCTGATCGGGCGCGCAGGTGCGAAGCTGCGCAATCGCGGTGAGCGCGCTCTTCGGCAGGTGCGGCCGCCACAGTTCGACGATCCGGCGCGCGGGTTCGGGCAACGGCTGGCCCGAGAGCGCCTCGCGGGCGAGGAGGTCGATCGCGCGCGCAAGCGGCAGCTGTTCCTTGCGCACCATGCGGTCATAGCCTTCCGCCTCGCACTGATCGACGAGGCGCGCGCGCAAATTGGCGGCGACCCCGGGCATGGCGCGGGCGCCGATCGCCTCGCAGCGCGCCTGTTCGAGAAGATCGTAGATCTCGCGCGCTTCGCGCCGGGTCGGGGCGAGGCGGGCGTGGGTCGCCTCGTCATGGTGGGCGAGCCTCAACGCGACGGCGTCGGCGGCTCCGCGCACGCGCGCGATCTCGGCCGGCGGCAGGGCGCGCGACGGGGCGGGCAGTCGCGCCCGCCTGCCGGCGACCCCGGCTGCGCCGGGAGCGAAGGACACTTCGAGGTCCGACCGGTGCGCGACCGCCCGCACCACGCCCGCGGTGGCGCGGCGGAATTCCTCAGCGCGTGCGCTCTCCGGGCTGGCCATCGCTCCCGTCAGGCCGCCCGCCGGGGTGAGAGCCCCGCGGGGAGCTCCTCGTTGAAGCAGCGCTGGTAGTACTCGGCCACGGTGGCGCGTTCCGCCTCGTCGCACTTGTTGAGGAAGGTGACACGGAAGGCGAAGGCAAGGTCGCCGAAGATGCGCGCATTCTCCGCCCAGGTGATCACTGTGCGCGGGCTCATCACGGTGGAGATGTCGCCGTTGATAAAACCCGCCCGCGTGAGGTCGGCGAGTGCGACCATCGACTTGATTCGCTTCTTCGCCGCCTGGTCGTTCGGATCGATCTTCAGCTTCGCCAGCACGATCTCGACCTCCTGCTCTTGCGGCAGGTAGTTGAGGGTGGCGACGATGTTCCAGCGGTCCATCTGGCCCTGGTTGATCTGCTGCGTACCGTGATAGAGCCCCGTCGTGTCGCCGAGCCCGACTGTGTTGGCGGTGGCGAACAAACGGAACGCTGGGTGCGGGCGGATCACCCGGTTCTGATCAAGCAGCGTGAGCTTGCCCTCGACCTCCAGCACGCGCTGGATGACGAACATCACG
>CALBEG010000072.1 GCA_937927455.1 uncultured Elioraea sp.
CGTCGCGCAGTTCGACACGCTGTGCCTTGGCCTCGAACATCCGCCACGGCTCACTTGCTGAGCAACGGGGCAGACGCCCCGATCGAGCCCCACACACCGCAACCAGCAAGCCTCGCGATCCGCACCAACACACCGCCAGCAGCCCCGGCAGGATCGAAGGCGGTCACTTCTCCGCCGACGTGCCAGGCGCCAGCCTTCCACGCACCTCAGCCGGCCCAACGGACTTCGAAGATTAACCGGTTGCACGACGTAGAGGAGACCGCCGAGCCAGCAGGCCGGAGCGGAAACCGGTCCCCAGACGCCCCTCGAGAAGGAAAATTAGGTTGAAAAGCCCAGGAAACTGCGCGAAAAGAGGTCACAGTCAATGAGCACCTCCGCCTCAGGTAGAGCGAGACGAAGGCAAGAGCCCGTGACAGTGCCCGCCGCGCCGTGGAAGGCAAGGGTAGCGGTCACGCGGTCACCGACGGTGGCGAAGCGGGAGGAGGGCGGATGGAGGCGTGGCAGATCGCGGGGATTATCGGACTACTGGGGGCGGCCATCCTGGTCTGGCCGGGGGTGCGGTCACGGCTGGCCGCCGGCGAGCCAATGCTGCGCTGGGCCGCGATCTGGGCCATCGCCATCCTCGGCGTGATGCTGGCCTACGAGATCCTGCGATCGGTGGGCCTCGACCTCACGCCGAGCGGGCGTCTCGGACGCTGACCGAAGAGGAGATCAGGCTGCGGGCGGTGGTGCTTCCTTTGCGGGAGCCTGCTTCTGCGGTTCGGGCGCTGGAGCGGTCACCGCCGGGGCGGCGGCCTGTGCCGGGGTAACGGCAGGCGCCTCGCCCGGCTTGTCGTCGGAGAGAAGCTTCCAGCCCATCATCGACGAGAACGGGTGCGGAGTGTCGGAGAGGAGCTTCCAGCCCATCCGCGACGAAAGCGGGTGGGGGTTGTCCGAGAGGAGCCTCCAGCCCAAGGCGGAGGACAACGGGGTTGGGTCGCTGGTCAGGTAGCGCCAGCCAAAACGGTCGGAGAACATCCATCCCTCCTTCGTCAGGGTTGACCAACCGGTGAGCGCCTCGAACGGGTGCTTGGCCCAAAACCAGCCGGAGCCCGACGCGGCGGAGGAAGCCGTGGCGGAGGTTATGGCGGTGCTGGGCTTCGGCAGGCCGGTGTCGATCGGGCCTTCGCCGTCGAGGATCAGTCGGGCGCGCAACGCGCCCCCAAACAGAGTGTGGACCACCACGAGCACGGCACCCTGGTTGACGCGTTCGGCGTAGTGCTGCGCCTCGTCAGGGACGATGCGGGCTGCCATGATCGCTTCTGCCAGACTTTCGACCGTATTGGTCCCGCCGGTGCGGGCGATGAGGTGGATGTCTCCGTAGCCCAACTTGCGCAGGGCTTGGCTTGCCCTTTCCGCCTTCTCGCGCGTTGCAAAGAGCCGGCAGATCGTCTCTGACATTGGGGTCTCCTAAGGGCGTGTAGGATCGAAGGCTGGGCGCGACGGTGCGGCCGCCCTTTGCGCCCGCCGCCGCATCGTCCCCTCGACCAGGAGCGGCAGCATGACCACCAGGGTGGCGAACAGGAGCGCGCCCTCCAGCATAAAAACCATGGCATATCCGGCCGCCGGGCCGAAAGCGCCGCGGAGAGCGCCTGTGAGCACGGCGAGGTCGCGCAACAGGCCACCCAAGGCGATGCCGATGCCGGCCGCGGTCGCCTGCACCGCCCCCCACGCGCCCAGGGCAAGCCCGTGCTGCTCCTCGGGTGCCATATTGATGGTGGCGGTGAGCGTCCCATGGCCGAACAGCCCCGCCCCGAAGCCGATCGCGACCACGGCGGCGACGAAGAGTTCGGGCCGCGCCAGAGGGGCGGCGGCAAGCACGGCGAGGAAGCCTGCGATGCCAATCAGCGCCCCGCCTGCGCTCATGCGGATCGGGTCAGCCCCGCGCGAGAGCACGCGCGAGGCCCAAGCGAAGCCCACCAGCGTGCCCGCGGCGAGGCTCGCGGTAAGCTGGGTGGTGGCGGAGACGGACATGCCGAGAATCTGCCCGCCATAGGGCTCGAGCAGCACATCCTGCATGCCGAAGGCGCCGGTGCCGAGCCCGATCGCGACCAAGCGGCGGACCGCGCCCCCATCACGCGTGTAGAGGCCCCAGGCCTCGAGGAAGGTCGGATCATCCGACGGCGCATCGGGGTCGACGCCGCGGCGGCGCGGCTCCTGTTTCCAGAGCGCGACACCGTTGAGGACGATGGTCAGTACGGCGGCGGTCTGGATCACCTGCACGAGCCGGCCGGGGGTGAAGTCAGCGAGCGCGACGGCGAAGGCGAAGGCGGAGCCGATCATGCCGACGAGGAGCATGACGTACATCAGCCCGACCATGTTCGGCCTCTGTTCAGGCTTGCAGAGGTCGGTGGCCAGAGCGAGGCCAATGGTCTGGGTGGTGTGGATGCCGGCACCGACGAGCAGAAAGGCAATCGCGGCCGAGACCTGGCCCACCCAGGCCGGCACGCGGTCGGCTTGGCCTTCGCCTGCCAGCACGAGGAGGGCGAAGGGCATCACCGCGAGGCCGCCAAACTGCAGCATGGTGCCGCGATAGAGGAAGGGGACGCGGCGCCAGCCGAGCACGGAGCGGTGGATGTCGGACTGGTAGCCGATCAGGGCGCGGAAGGGGGCGAACAGGACGGGGAGCGCGATCATCACCGAGACGATCGAGGCGGCGACCCCGAGTTCGACGATCATCACCCGATTCAGCGTTCCCACGAGAAGCACGAGGCACATGCCCACCGCGACCTGCACCAGGGAGAGGCGCAGCAGACGGGAGAGGGGGAGTTCCGGGGTGGCGACGTCGGCGAAGGGCAGGAAGCGGGGTCCGGCGTTGAGCCAGATCCGCATCAGGCGCTTGCTGATCGCGTTCATGGCCGTGGCAGGTCCTCCGCGCGGTAGTGTGGGTCCGCCGGTGGCGTTCCGGCCTTGCGCGGCCGGTGTCGGGGTCTTTCTCGGGCGGTGTCCGGCGGGCGGAGCGGAGCGGGGCTCCGTCCGCCCGACGGGTCCGCTACTGGGTGGCTGGTGCCTGCACCGTCAGGGCGGAGACCGCGGCTCCCCCCGCCTTCGGGCTGATGGTGACGACGAAAGCGGTCGCCCCATCCAAGCCCTGCACGGGCATCACGTTCACCGTGTAGGGCGCGTCGGCGGGGATGTGCGCGACGGCCTGGGCCGGCTGGGTGACCTCGGCCTTCTGTGCCCGCGCCTTGCTGCCCTGCCAGTAGTCGGCCATCCAGGTGGTGTTGGTCAGCACCGAGGCGTGCACGAGCAGCGCAATCGTCGCCACGCCGCCCAGGAAGAGAGGCAGGCCAACGCTCGGGTTGACCACGCACCAGATGCGTCCGTTGTTCATGGCGCGCCCTCCTCTACTTCAACCAGGGCGAGTAGACGAAGGCGAGGAAGTGAGCGAACAGCGCGATGGCGAAGAACACCCGCGAACCGTCGATCACGTACTTGTGCAGCGCCTCCGACTCCCGAATGGTCAGGCCCGTCGGCCAGACCCTGTTCGGGTCGTTGAGAGGATCGTTGTCCATCGGTTTTTTTCTCCTTCCTCAGTGACCGAACCCCGAAGTTGGTGCGCCACCCGCGCCATGTTTCCTCCGCCCCACGTGTGGCGACCCTCTTCGCCGACCCTGGCTACGCCTGGGCCCGGGACCGAACCCTTGCGGTCCAGTTCCGGACGGCGGCGTTGACAGGCCGACGTCTGTCAATGAAAGCTGACAGCAGTTCTGTCATAGCGTCTTGACAGTTGAAAGTCAATTCGGACCGATACCGATCCGCAGCGCAGCCCCGACGCCAGCTCAGCGTGGCGCAACAGCCCCCTGGCCAATCGCCGTCGCCCGCGCCAGACATTGGCGATAGAGCCGATCCCGCGTCATCCAGTCGAGGTCGCGCGCCCTCTCGACCGCAGAGGCCGTCTCGCCGATCCGACCCGCCATCTCGTCCATCCGCCCCTCGTTGGCGCGCATCCGGTTCATCATCATCCGCTCTGCCTCGGCCCGGCAGGCGCGGTCGATCTCGGGCGAGAGCGCTGTTGGGCCGAACGGCCGTGTCGGCGCACAGGCAGCAGTGAAGACGAGGAGAATGGCGATGGCGACTCTCACGGCGCAGCTCCGGCAAGATGCGTGGCAAGGCGTGTGCGCAACGCGACAGCGTCAAAGCGGCCGTCGCGCCCGAGTGGAGCGGCAGCAATCAAGCCCAGCAGCGCCGGGTGAAGCTCGATCCCCTCGACCGACACGTCGAACAGGCCGCGTGCCCACGGCGCGGAGACGAGCAGGTCGATCAGCCCAAGCAAGCGAAGGCAGACGGCAAGCCCATAGACGGTTTCGAGGCTGAAACCGTGGTCGACTGCTGCCGCCCAGCAGCGCGCGTCCGGGTCGGCGATCACGAGCTCGGTCACCTCTCCGCAGCGGCGGCGAAAGGAGAGCGCACGGGCCTCGCCCCAAGCCTCCGCTTCGGCAGCAGCGCGCGCCGCCTGCCAGGCTGCGAGCAAGTCGGAGGGCGAGACGGCCGGCAAAGACTCGGGCCCGATCGGGACGAGATGAAGGAGCCCGCCATGGCGGGCGGCAAATGTGCGGACGCGCACCGTCATGCGGACAGGATGGCGCGGGTTGCGCCCGCGCGCCACCGGAGAGGGCACAGGGCAGCGCGCGTGCGTCGGGGCTTGAATGGCCGCCGGGCATGCCCATCCGCGGAGCGAAGCAAAGCGAAGAGGGGCCGCCCCGGCCGCCCCTCGACGCGCTGGTGGGCTGACCTTTCAGCCGCGCGCCGGCGCTGCGGCAGCCTCCGCCTTGCGCTCCGCCCGCTTGGTGGGCGGCAGCACGCCGTCGGCGTTCTCGCCCAGCTCCATCCGCCACGGCCGCCAGCGTTCCATCGCGTAGAGTGTGCCAACCAGAACCGCAGCGAAACCAAGCGCGAGCGGCCAGAATGGCAGGCCGAGCAGCCCATGCAGGGTGAGCTTGCCCGGTGAACCGGTCAGCAGGATCGGGCGCAGGGTCGGCTCAAAATAGGCGAAGGTCAGCGCCCCGAAGAGCCCGCCCACCAGGGTGACGATGGCGTCGCGATAGCCAACCCCGACCTGGGCCAAAATTGTTCCCGGACAAGCGCCGGCCAGCGTGATGCCGACCCCGGCGAGGAAGCCGCCGAGGAGTTGGGCACCGTACAGCGTCGCCTTCGGATCAAGCTTCGGAATAAGTCCCGTCAGCTGCCCCAGCGCGAGCACGACAAGACCCGAGGCGACGGCGGCGAGGAAGATGCGCAGCATGATGAAGTTGCGCATCTGCATCTGGCCGACGATCACGCCGGGCTCGAACACGCGGCTCTTCTCGAGCAGGAAGCCGAAAGCGATGCCCATCACGAGGCCAAGGCCGATGGCGGCGATGATGCTCATGGTCGTCTCTCCTCGATCTCTGGCAGCTCAACGCACAGGCTTGAGCAACATGGCGGTGGCGATGCCGCCGGCGAACATGGCCGCCACGGCGATGAAGCCGGAGACGGCGAGCTGGGCGATGCCCGAGATCCCGTGGCCGGACGTGCACCCATCGGCCAAGCGGGCGCCGAACAGCAGGATGAAGCCGCCGAGGAAGGCCAGAGCGAAACGTGCGACCGTGTTTCTCGTTCCTAGAGCCCGCGCCCAAACCGGAGAGGGAGCAGACCGGCGGGTGCCGGAGACCGTGGCGGAGAGGAAAGCGCCGATGGCGATGCCGGCGACCAGCGCGACCTGCCACCAGTTCTTCGCCCCGTCGAGATACTTGCCGGCGTAAGAGAGCGCGCGGATCCCGGGGTCGACGAGCTCGGCAAGCGAGGCCGAAACCGTGACGTAGGAGGACGAAGCGCCCAACGCCGTGCCGAGGAAGATAAACGCCGGCACTTGCAAGAGCCCGATCAGAGCGCCGGCGAGGTATGGCGACCAGGCTTTTTCCTTAAACCCGAACATTGGTGGTTTCCCCTCCTTGCCCCCTTGCGCCGAAGGGTCGACGCGGGGCACCCTCAGTCGGGTTGCTTCATATTCCTTCAAAACTTCGAAGGCAAGAAGTTTCGAGCGTCGGATACGGGCCGGGAAACCTGAGGAAGGACCACGATGGACGTCTCGATGCTGGATGCTGCGGCACTCGACGAACGGGCCGAAGCCGCGGCTGAACTGCTGAAGTCGCTCGCCAACCCGGTGCGGCTGAAGATCCTCTGCGCGCTCGTCGATGGCGAACGGTCGGTCGGCGCGCTGGCAGAGGCGATCGGTGTGCGCGAGACGGTGGTCAGCCAGCACCTGATGCGCCTGCGCGCCGAAGGTCTTGTGCGCAACCGGCGTGAGCGGACGACGGTGTACTACACGCTCAACGACGGACCGGCGCTCGGCATCATGCGCGCGCTGTACGAGTCGTTCTGCCCCCGCCCCGCCGCCGCGGCCGCGGAGTAGTCGCACCCCCCGTTCAGAGCGGGCGGCGGATCGCCTGCTGCAGTTCGCCGACAACGCCGCGGCGGAACGCCAGCACGCATGCGACGAAGATCACGCCCTGGATCACCGTCACCCACGCCCCGAACTGCGCGAGTTCAGCCTGCAGGGTGACGATGATGAGCGCCCCCACGACGGGGCCAAATAGGGTGCCGATGCCACCCAGGAGCGTCATCAGCACCGCCTCGCCGCTCATCGGCCAGTTCACGTCGGTCAGAGTGGCGATCTGGAACACGATCGCCTTGGTTCCGCCGGCGATGCCGGCGATGGCCGCAGACAGAACGAAGGCCAGGAGCTTGTAGTCGTCGCTGCGGTAGCCGAGCGAGATCGCGCGCGGTTCGTTGTCGCGGATCGCCTTCAGCACTTGGCCGAAGGGGCTGTGCACGATGCGGTAGAGGAACAGAAACCCGGCGAGGAAGACGGCCGCCACCACCCAATAGAGCGTGAAATCGGGGGTGAGATCGAGCACGCCCAGAAGCGCACCGCGCGGCACCGCCTGAATGCCGTCCTCGCCGCCGGTGAAGGGGGCCTGCACACAGAAAAAGTACACCATCTGCGCGAGCGCAAGTGTGATCATCGCGAAGTAGATGCCCTGCCGGCGAATGGCGAGGTAGCCGAAGGCCGCGCCGAGCGCGGTCGCGGTCAGCCCGCCCGTGACGATCGCGAGTTCGGGCGTGAAGCCCCAGACCTTCGCCGCATGCGCAGAGAGATACGACCCCATGCCGAAATAGGCGGCATGGCCGAAACTCAGCAGCCCCGCATAACCGAGCAGCAAGTTGAAGGCGCAGGCGTAGAGCGCGAAGCACAGCACCTTCATCACGTAGACGGGGAAGAGGAGAAAAGGCGCCGCCGCGATGAAGGCGACCAGCAGCGCGAGGGCGATGGCCTGTGAGCGCGGCATCGGCGTCAGGCCCGACCAAACAGCCCCGTCGGGCGAACCAGCAGCACAATCGCCATGATCACGAACACCACCGTTGCCGAAGCCTCCGGGTAGAAGACGCGGGTGAACCCCTCGATCACGCCGAGAATGTAACCGGTGACAATGGAGCCAAGGATCGAGCCCATTCCCCCGATCACCACCACCGCGAAGACGATGATGATGAAATTCGCCCCCATCGCTGGGTTCACGCTATAGACAGGCGCGGCGAGCACGCCGGCAAAGGCGGCAAGCGCCACGCCAGCGCCGTAAGTCGCGGTCATCATCAGTGGCACGTTGATGCCGAAGGCCTGCACGAGCTGCGGCCGCTCCACCGCAGCGCGCAAGTAGGAACCGAGCTTCGTCTTCTCGATCGCGTACCAGGTGCCAAGGCAGACGACGAGGGAGACGACGACGATCCAGAAGCGATAGGCCGGCATTAACATGTAGCCGAGATCGACGGGGGGAATGCGGAACGCCTCCGGCACCTGGTAGGGAAGCCCTGAAGAGCCGAAGGCGTTGCGCATCGTGCCTTCGATGATGAGGGCAAGGCCGAAGGTGAGCAGAAGACCGTAGAGGTGGTCGAGCTTGTAGAGACGCGCGATCATCGTTCGCTCGATCACGACGCCGAGGAGGCCGACCAGGAGGGGGGCGAGAACAAGCGCGCCCCAGTAGCCGATGCCGGCCCAGTTCAGCAGCATCCAGGCAACGAAGGCGCCGAGCATGAACTGCGCGCCGTGCGCGAAGTTCACCACGTTCAGCATGCCGAAGATGACGGCGAGCCCGAGCGAGAGGATCGCGTAGAAGGCGCCGTTGACGAGCCCGAGCGTTCCTTGCTGCAGGAACGGTTCGAGTTCGTACCAGAGTTCGCTCATGCGCGACGCAGCAGCTGACGGAGGGCGGAGGATCGGGGGGCAAGCGGCGGCGGAGGCGAGGCAAGCCGCCTCCGCCTGGGCCAGTCAGGTGCGGACGAGCGGGCAGCCGCCCTCGTTGAGAGGCCGGAAAGCCTGGTCGGCGGGAATCGTCTGCAGCAGCTTGTAGTAGTCCCAAGGCCCCCGGGATTCCTGCGGCGACTTCACCTCGAACAGGTAGGCTGGGTGGATCTTGCGCCCGTCCTGGCGGATCGTTCCCTGGCCGAAGCAGATGTCATCGGTCGGCATCGCCTTCATCCGCTCCACCACGGCAGCACCAGAGGCCTTCGCCGCTTGAACCCCCATCGCCTCGACCGTCTTGAGGTAGTGCAGCACGGCGGAGTAGCAGCCGGCGTGGATCATCGAGGGCCGGACGTCGTTCGGCATCCGCCCCAGCCGGCGGGTGAATTCGCGCGTCCTGTCGTTCAGGTCCCAATAAAAGGTGGCGGTCAGCACGAGGCCCTGCGCGGTCTGCAAGCCGAGCGCATGCACGTCGGAGATGAACACGAGCAGCCCGGCGAGCCTCTGCCCGCGGCGGGTGATGCCGAATTCGGCGGCTTGCTTGATCGAGTTGATGGTGTCGCCTCCCGCATTGGCAAGCCCGATCACCTGTGCGCGGCTCCTTTGCGCCTGGACGAGGAAGGAGGAGAAGTCGGTCGTGCCGGGAAACGGCGTGCGAACGCCACCCAGCACCTCGCCGCCCGCGGCGCGGACGAAGTTCGACACGTCGCGTTCGAGGGCATGGCCGAAGGCATAGTCGGCGGTGATGAAGAACCAGGTCCGCCCGCCGGCCGCCACCATCGCTCCACCCGTGCCGCGGGCGAGCATCCAGGTGTCGTAGGTCCAGTGGATGGTGTTGGGCGAACAGGCGGAGCCGGTGAGATCCGAGGTCGCCGCCCCGGAGCAGAGGAAGACCTTGTTGCGTTCGCGCACCAGGGTGTTCACGGCAAGCGCGACCGAGGAGGTCGGCACATCCACGACGACGTCGAAGCCGTCGCGGTCGAGCCACTGGCGAACGACGGTGGAACCGACATCCGGCTTATTCTGGTGGTCGGCCTCCGCCACCTCCACATTCACGCCGCGCGTGGTAATGCCGCTCTCCTGAATGGCAAGCCGAACGGCCTGGGTCGAGCCGGGTCCCGTCAGGTCGCGATAAAGACCAGACTGGTCGTTCAGCACACCGATTCGGATGGTGTTGGCGGCCTGCGCGCGGGCGTGGCGTAGCGGCGTGACCAGCGGCAGCGCGCCTGCGGCGGTGCTCGTCAGAAGTGTGCGGCGCGTGATGCTCATTCCTTGGACTCCCTCTCCCGGTTCGACCGCGTCAGACGCCGAGATAGGCGTGCAGGCGGTCCATGTTGGCCTCCAGACCGGCGGCCGGGATCATATCCACGATCCGCCCGTCCTCCATCACATAGTGCCGATCGGCGAGCCTTTGCGCGAATCGGAAATTCTGCTCGACGAGGAGCACCGTCAGCCCCGCCTCCTTCAGTGCGCGGATGGTGCGCCCGATCT
Organism: uncultured Elioraea sp.; assembly: GCA_937927455.1. Taxonomy (GTDB): domain Bacteria; phylum Pseudomonadota; class Alphaproteobacteria; order Acetobacterales; family Acetobacteraceae; genus Elioraea. The sequence goes on from CALBEG010000072.1 coordinate 9,809, forward strand.
GCTGGATGATCACCGGCGCGAGCCCCTCCGTCGGCTCATCGAGCAGCAGCAGTTTCGCGCCCGTGCGCATGATGCGCGCGATCGCCAACATTTGCTGTTCGCCGCCCGACAGCTTCGTCCCCTGGCTGCTGAGCCTCTCCTTCAGGTTGGGAAACAGGGCGTAGATGCGGTCGAGCGCCACTCCGCCTGGCGCAATCACGGGGGGCAGCAGAAGATTTTCCTTCACGGTGAGCGAGGCGAAGATGCCGCGCTCCTCCGGGCACCAAGCGATGCCAAGGCGCGCGATGCGGTCAGGCGGCAGGGCGATCGTTTCGGTGCCCTGAAAGCGGATCGAGCCTTTGCGGCTGTCGAGCACACCCATAATCGCCTTGATGGTCGTGCTCTTGCCCGCGCCGTTGCGACCAAGCAGCGTGACCACCTCGCCCTCGGCCACCTCAAGGTTGACCCCATGCAGAACGTGGCTCTCGCCGTACCACGCCTCGAGGCCACGCACGTGAAGCATGCCGCCCTCAGCCCTCCTCGGTTCCAAGATAGGCCGTCTTCACCTCGGGGTTGGCGCTGATCGCGGCGTAATCACCCTCCGCCAGCACCTGGCCGCGGGTGAGAACGGTGATGGTGTCGGACAGGCCTGCCACCACTTTCAGGTTGTGCTCAACAAGCAGGATGGTGCGGCCGGCGCGCACGCGACGGATCAAGTCCACCACGCGGTCGACGTCCTCGTGCGTCATGCCGGCGGTCGGCTCATCAAGCAGCATCAGTTTCGGTTCGAGCGCAAGCGTGGTGGCGATCTCGAGGGCGCGCTTGCGCCCGTACGGCAGCAGCCCCGCCGGCACGTTCTCGTAGCGGTCGAGGCCGACATCGGCGAGCAGCGCACGGGCGCGGTCTTCGTAGCGCGACAGCAACGACTCCGACCGCCAGAAATCGTAGGAGCCGCCGCGGGCGCGCTGCAGGGCGACACGGACGTTCTCCAGCACCGTGAGATGGGGAAAGACGGCCGAGATCTGGAAGCTTCGCACAACGCCGAGTCTCGCCACCTCAGCCGGTTTCAGCGCGGTGATGTCCCGCCCCTCGTAGCGGATGACGCCCCGTGTTGGCTGCAGGAACTTGGTCAGCAGGTTGAAACAGGTGGTCTTGCCCGCGCCGTTCGGGCCGATAATGGCGTGCACGGAACCGCGCCGGACGCTGAGTGCCACGTCCTTCACCGCAACAAAGCCGCGGAACTCCTTCGTCAACCCTTCCGTTTCGAGAACGAAATCCCCGCCCAAGCGCTCCCTCCCCTCCTCTGCACGGTGCCAGGGCGGCGGCGGCGCTGCAAGCGGGAAAGCCGCACCGGCGTGCCAGCAGCACTCAGTCGGTCGCCGCCCAGGATAGGATCAGCGCCGCCTCGCCTGGCATCCCGTCGGGGAAGGCGGTGACCATCGCCTTCAGATGGTACCCCTCGTCCTTGAGCCGGTCGCGCCAGACGCGTGCGAGGTCGGCGGGAAGGCCCGTCAGCGTGTCGGGCCAGTCCGGCTCGTTGTTGTTGATCGCCCGCCCCTTGTCGGTGGTCAGTTCGATCGGGAAGCGCATCAATTCGACCTCGAGCGCGCCCGCCGCCACGGCATGGCGGATCATGTCGCGGATCCGCTCGCTGCGGTCCTGGTCGAGGGTGGCCGCCTGCAACGCCTCAATCTCCGCCTTGCGCGCTGCGGCGGCAGCCTCGGCCTCAGCCTGCGCCTGCCGCGCGCGTTCGGCCTCGCGCGCAGCGGCTTCCGCGCGCAGCTCGGCGGCGGACCGGATCGGTTGGGCGTTCGGCTCCGTCATCGCGGTAGTCCTTCTCGGTTACTCTTCGCCGAACGGATAGCACCATCGACTAGCACGATCGACGCCGCGTCACCAACGCGCGCCCGCGTCGGCCAAGCGTATCACCGCGTGCCGGGACGGAACCCGTTAACCGTTCCTTCATTGCAGCCGGGCAACGCTGGCCGGGTCGCTTCAGGAGGAGGCCCCGGCCATGCGGCGCACAGTTCCGGCCCTGCTGCTGCTCTTCGCCTCAGCCTGCGCGTCCCTGCCGGGACGCGAAGCCGCGAATACGCCGGCGGAGAGGGTGGCGCGCACGTCCTACGCTGCCGTGGTCATCGGTGCCCCGCCGCTCTTCGGCGGTCTCGGCTCCTCCGTCGCGATCGATGACCGGCACGTCATCACCAACGCGCACGTGCTGCGTGTCGCTGGCCTGACCGTGAACGACGTGACGCTGGTGCGCGACGACGGCGCGCGCGCCCCTGCCCGCCTCGTTGCGCGCAGCCCGGTGATGGACCTCGCGGTGCTGCGCATGCCGCAGGGTTTCCTCATGCCGGCCTCGTTTTCGCCGCGCTCGCCCCATCGCCACGAGCCGGTCTGGGCTGCCGGCACCAGCGGGGTCGGTCCTGGCGTCGCCGTCGGCAAGGTGATGGCACCGCACGCCACCCTGGCTGCGTTCGGCGAGGGGTTCACCGCCCGAATCGGCGCCCTGATGGGGTACTCAGGCGGGCCCGTGGTCGGGCAGGATGGTGCGGTGGTCGGGCTCACGACAGCGCTCGTCAGCCCGGGGGCGGCGCCGGTGCTTGCGGCGCTGACGGGCGCCGACCTGCAGGGCCTGCTGGCCAAGGACGGGCGCGAGGTGTTCGTGCTGGGCATCGGTCCGGCCCTGGCCGAGGCGCAGCGCCTGATCGCTGAGGCCGAGCTGGTCGCATCCCGGCCGTAAGCGCGTCGCGGCGAAGGCCATTCGGCGACCGCGGCAGGCGGTCAACCTGCCCGGCGCGCGACCCGCTGGCCACCCTGGCAGCGACCCTGTCCGCCGAGGCATCTCCCGGAGGCCGCACGCACTCCGCTGGCGCTGCGCCGCCATCCGACCAGCGGCTTCGCACCGTCCGCTTCCTCTCCCGACAGGGCAACGGCACGCAGCCAACAGTGCGCAGACCAAGGGGGGTTGGCGGGCTGGCCGGCATGGGCACATCTTGGCGCATGAGCATTGCACCATCTGCGGGAGAGAAAGCATGAAGTTCGGCCTCAGCCAGTCCATGCGCCGGGTCGAAGACCCTCGGCTGCTGCGTGGTGCCGGCCTCTATGCCGACGATCTCGCCCTGCCGGGGCAGGCGTTCGGGGTGGTCCTGCGCAGCCCGCACGCCCACGCCCGACTCCGCAGCATCGACACTTCGGCCGCGAAGGCCGTCCCCGGCGTGCTCGGCGTCTTCACCGGCGCCGATCTCGCCGCCTCTGGTCTCGGCCCCGTCCCCTGCGCGATTCCGCTGAAGAACCGCGACGGCACGCCGCGGGCAGAAACGCCGCGCCCGGCGCTGGCTGTCGATCGCGTCCGCCACGTCGGCGACCCTGTCGCCTTCGTCGTCGCCGACACGCCAAAGGCCGCCAAGGACGGGGCCGAGGCGGTGCTGGTCGACTACGAACCCTTGCCTGCCGTCACCGACCTCGCCGCCGCGCACGATCCGGCTGCGCCGTGCGTATGGGAGACCATTGCCGGCAATCTCTGCTTCGACTGGGAGGCCGGAGACCGCGCGGAGACCGAACGGCTGTTTGCCGAAGCCGCCCACGTCACCCGGCTGACAGTGATCAACAACCGGGTCGTCGTCGCCTCGATGGAGGGGCGGGTCGCAATCGGCGAATACGATGCGACAACCGAACGCTTCATCCTGCATGCCAACACGCAAGGGGCATGGCTGGTGAAGCGGCTGCTCGCCGAAGAGGTGTTCCACCTGCCGCAGGATCGGTTCCGCGTCGTTACCAACGACGTCGGCGGCGGCTTCGGCATGAAACTGTTCGTCTATCCCGAACACGTCATGGTGCTGTTCGCCGCCCGCGCGCTTGGTCGACCCGTGAAGTGGACCTCGGAGCGCACGGAAGCCTTCCTCTCCGATACGCACGGGCGCGACAACATCACGCTGGGCGAGCTCGCGCTCGACCGGGATGGCCGCTTCCTCGCCCTTCGCACCCGCACGCTCGCCAACATGGGGGCCTATCTCTCGACCTTCGGGCCGTTCATCCCGACGGGGGCGGGAACGAAGGTGCTCGCTTCGGTATACGGCTTCCGCGCCGTTCATGCCCATGTGCTCGGCATCCTCACCAACACCACGCCGGTCGATGCATATCGCGGCGCGGGTCGGCCGGAAGCGAACTACGTGGTCGAGCGGCTCATCGACCAGGCGGCGCGAGAGATGGGCATCGATCGCGTCGAGCTTCGCCGCCGCAACATGGTCCCTCCCACCGCCATGCCCTGGCGCACCCCAATCGGCGTGGCCTACGACAGTGGCGAGTTCGCCACCGTGCTGGACGCGGCCCTGGCCCGCGCGGACTGGCACGGGTTCGCGCAGCGGCGGGAGGAGGCGGCACGTCGCGGCAGGAAGCGCGGTATCGGCCTCGCCTACTATCTCGAGGCCACGGGCGGGGCGCCGTCGGAGCGCGCCGAGATCCGCTTCAACGACGATGGCACCGTGGATGTGCTGGTCGGCACCCAGTCCACGGGTCAGGGCCACGAGACCGCATATGTCATGCTCACCGCGCACGAGCTCGGTATCCCGCCTGAGAAAATCCGCATCGTGCAGGGCGATTCGGACGCGATCCCAACGGGTGGCGGCACAGGTGGGGCGCGCAGCCTGTACTCCCAGGGCCAAGCCATCCTCGCCACCACGGCGAGCGTGATCGAAAAGGGCAAACAGGCTGCGGCCGAGCTCCTCGAGGTGGCGCCCTCTGACATCGCCTTCGAGGGCGGAACATTCTCCGTCGTCGGCACCGACCGACGCCTCGGCATCCTCGACCTCGCCGCAACACAGCGCGCACGCGCCAACGCGGGGCTTCCGGCCACCCTCCTCGACACAGCGGAAGTGGCCAACATCCACGCGCACACCTTCCCCAACGGCTGCCATGTGGCGGAGGTGGAGATCGACCCCGCGACCGGCAGCGTCGACGTCGTGCGCTACACGGTCTGCGACGACATGGGCCACGTGCTCAACCCGCTGATCGTGCGCGGCCAGGTTCATGGAGGGGTGGCGCAGGGCATCGGCCAGGCAGTGCTCGAGCGCACCGTATACGACCCGGACAGCGGGCAGCTCGTCTCAGGCTCGTTCATGGACTACGGCATTCCGCGCGCCGATGATCTGCCGGACATCGACGTCGATCTGATCGAGATCCCCTGTGCCACCAACCCCTTGGGCGTGAAGGGCGCGGGTGAAGCGGGCGCCGTCGGCAGCCCGCCCGCGGTGATCAACGCCCTGGTCGATGCGCTCGCCGATGAGGGGGTAACGCATATCGACATGCCCGCGACACCGGAGCGGGTGTGGCGCGCGATCAGCGAGGCCAAGGCAGCTTGACGGAGGCAGCTGCCGCAACCTTAACGCAAGCCACTGGCCGCTTCGCCGGGGACAGGCCGCCCACACGGGCGCGGAGGCAGCCCCTCGCCACCCCCCGGCGCCGTCTCAGCCGAGCCTTCCGGAATCGTCTCAGCCGGGCGTGGCCGCCGGTGCCTTCGGCCTGAGCCCCAAGATATGGGCAATGGCATAGACCACGTCGGCGCGGTTCAGTGTGTAGAAGTGGAACTCGTCCACACCGGCCGCCTGCAGCCGCCGCACTTGCTCCGCCGCGACGACGGCAGCAACGAGCTTGCGTGTCTCCGCATCCTCCTCTAGCCCGTCATAAAGACGCGAGAGCCAGCCTGGCACCGAGGCGCCGCACAGTGCGCTAAACCGCACCACCTGGGCGAAGTTGGTGACAGGCAGGATCCCTGGCACGATCGGCACCGTGATGCCGGCGGCCAAGCAGCGGTCGAGAAAGCGGAAAAAGAGGTCTGTGTCGAAGAAGTACTGGGTGATCGCCCGCGCTGCACCCGCGTCGATCTTGCGCTTCAGATTGTCGAGATCTGCCTCGGTGCTCGTCGCCTGAGGGTGCGTTTCTGGATAGGCGGCAACAGAAATCTCGAACGGCGCGATGCACTTCAGGCCTTCGACAAGGTCGGCGGCAAAGGCGTAACCATCCGGGTGCGGGACATAGGCCTTCTCACCGGCTGGCGGGTCGCCGCGCAACGCCACGATGTGCCGCACACCCGCCTCCCAGTAGCTGCGCGCGATCTCGTTGATCTCCGCCCGTGTGGCTCCGACACAGGTAAGGTGAGCGGCCGGAACGAGACTTGTCTCGGCGAGGATGCGCGTGACGGTGGCATGCGTGCGCTGACGGGTGGAGCCGCCCGCGCCGTAGGTGACGGAGACGAAGCGCGGGCCCAAGGGCTCGAGCCGGCGGATGGCGGCCCAGAGCTGGGCCTCGAGATCGGTTGTTTTCGGCGGGAAAAACTCGAAGCTGAGCTTCGGCACGGGCAGGGTTGGGTCGCCAAGCGTAAGCCCCGCAGCACGGGGGCCGGCCGTCCAGCGCGCCAACACGGGGGTGGGATCGAATGGTCGCATCGCGCTCTCTCCTTCAGGGTTTTGAGCCGAACGACCGCAGGTCGTCCGCGCCTCCCCCAATAACGCCTCCGCTGCACGGTTTGCCGAATGCCACCCCGCCCTCACCCGGCCGGTGGATGCGCGATCGGCGGCACCGCGTCGGTCATGCCGGCGAGCACCTCAGCGACATGGCGGACCTTCACGTTATCGCCAAGGCGCGCGAGCCGCCCCGCCAGGTTGAACAGGCAACCGAGGTCACCGGCAAGAAGTGTGTCGGCGCCAGTGGCCCGGATGCTCTCCACCTTGTCGGAAACCATGCGCACTGAGATGTCCGGATATTTGACGCAAAACGTGCCGCCAAAACCGCAGCACACCTCGGCCTCTGCCATCTCACGCAGGGCAAGCCCGCAGACAGACGACAGCAGCTGCCGCGGCTGCCTCTTCACCCCCATCTCGCGCAGCCCCGAACACCCGTCGTGGTAGGTGACCGTGCCGTCGTAGCGCGCCGCCACCGCCGTCATCCCCATCACGTCGACCAGGAAAGAGACGAGCTCATACGTGCGTGCAGCAAGCCGTTCGGCACGGGCGCGCCAGTCCGGCTCGTCAGCGAAGACCTCCGGATAGTGGCGCGCCATCATGCCGCCGCAGGAGCCGGACGGGACGACCACGTGATCGAACGATTCGAACTGGACGATCACCCGACGGGCGAGCTCCTTCGTGGTCTGCCGATCGCCCGAATTGTAAGCGGGCTGGCCGCAGCAGGTTTGCGGCAGCGGCACGTCAACCCGGCAGCCGGCCTGTTCCAGCAGCCGGATTGCGGCGAAGCCCACCGTGGGCCGGAAGAGATCAACGAGACACGTGATGAACAGCCCAACCGTCGGCCCGGCCTGCGCCATAGTCCTCATCCCCTCTCGCCGCCGCTGCGGCCGACTGGCAGCAGCAGCCACCACGACCCCCGCTCGTTCATCCGCCCTGCCGGTTCCGCTGCCGCCTCACCCCAGCCCCAGAACAGGTCGCCGCGTACCGGCCCCCGGATCGCGGCGCCCGTGTCCTGGGCCAGCACGAGGCGACGAAGCGGCAGTCCCTGCCCCGGCTGACGGCTGGAGAGCCAAAGCGGGATGCCCATGGGGATGTGCTGCGGGTCAACCGCGATCGACCGGCCCGGAGTCAGCGGCACGCCGAACGAACCGGGCGGCCCCTCGTTTGGGTTCAGGCCACGCAGTTCCCTAAAGAACACGTAGGACGGATTGCGCTGCATCACCTCGCGCGCGTGCAGGGGGTTGGCGCGCAGCCAGGCCTTGATCGACTGCATGCTGACCTGATCGAGAGTCATGGCGCCGCGCTCGACCAGCACTCGGCCGATCGGAACGTAGGGATGGCCATTGTGGCCGGCGAAGCCGACCCGCATCAGCGCGCCATTGTCGAGCCGCACCCGTCCTGCTCCCTGGATATGCAGGAAGAAAGCGTCGATCGGATCATCAAGCCAGACGAGTTCGAGCCGCCGACCGTCGAGGGCCCCCTGCTCGATCTCTGCCCGCGCGGGGTAGGGCACCAGCCGGCCCTCGACCAGCCGGCCCGCCGTTCGCCGCCCCGCGAGATCGGGCGCGAACTCGCCGAGATCAACCGCAACGAGGTCGGACGGGCGGCGCAGCAGCGGCACTTGGGAGGGGCTGCGCCGCGTGCGGCTCCCGGTCAGTTCCGGCTCGAAATAGCCGGTGAAGGTGCCGAACGGATCGGGCGGCTGCGCAGTCGCGTTCTGCGCCAGCCAGGGGCGGAAGTTTCGCTCGAAGAAGGCGCGCGCGGCGGCATGATCACCCGCAGGCAGCCGCGCTGACTCGGCACAGAGCGGCAACCAGTCGGCGACGCGACCGGCACGGGCCGCGGCCTCCTCCCCGCCGCCCATGGGGCGATCGGGAGGCAGGGTACGCAGGCGTGCGCAGCTGGCGGCGAAAGCGGGCAAAGCATCGGCGTGGTCACCCTCTGCCCAGCCGGGAAGATCGGTGAAATTGGCCGAACGGAGCCCAAGCCGAGCGGGCGGCGGTTCGGGCACCGGTACCGGCACTGCCACGCAGGCGCCAACCAGAAGAGATGCAACGATGCCGATGAGGCCTCGTCCACCCTTCAGTGCGCGAAGCAGTCCGCAACGCCCCGCCGACCCGTCGAGCCACCGCAAACCCGTCACTCGGAGCGGGTGCCGACCAGATGCCATACCGGGTCGGGTGACGTGAGATCGCGCGCGAAAGACCAGATGTCGACGAGTTCCGTCACCGCCTCGCTGCCGGCGACGATCGACCCGTCCGGAGCGTAGGTCGCGCTGATCTGGTCGGAAACGAAACGAACGCCGATGGTGGCGAGGGTGCCGCGCAAGTCAGCCTCGAGGATCGACACTTCGCGGATGGCGACGATCTCCGTTCGCTGTCGTTCGCCCGCCTGCTCGCGGGCGGAGATGGCAGCCTCAAAGCCGGCGTAGACATCGGGCGCGAGCAGGCCGCGCAGCGTGTCGCGATCGCCCCGTGCGAACGCGTCGACGATCATCCGGAACGCACCCTCAGCACCCTGCAGAAAGGCGACGGGGTCGAAACCGGAATCGACGGCACGAATGCGGGCAAGCGTGCGACCGACGGGCGTGTCAGGGCCAGGGACGCCGCGCCCGGCTAGACCGGGCAGGGCCGGCGGGATCAGAGCCTCCTCCCCCCGTGTGTCGATGGTCCTGGCGGCGGCCTCGCCTGCCCCGGTTGGCTCGATGGGCTGCGGTGGGCGCTCGAACCCTGTGCGCCGGCCCAGAATGGAGCGCAGCCTTAGCACGAGAAACGCGGCCACCATGCCGAACAGGATGAGGTCGATGGGAAAGCCGCCGGTCATTGGTCCTCGCCATCCCGCATGGTCTCCACATAGGGGAGGGGTCGAGCGGGCACAAGCGCGCAAGCTGTGCGGGCTGGTGCTTGCCGCGATTGCCCCGCGGCGGCTAAGGCCCCGGCATGATCCTGCTGCGCCACGGCCAGTCGGCCTTCAATGCCGCTTTCACCGCCAACCGGGTCGATCCCGGCATCCCCGACCCGGGCTTGACCGAACTCGGCCGCGCGCAAGCACGTTCGGCCGCGGAGGCGCTCAAGGGAGCAGGGCTCGCGCGGATCATCGTCAGCCCCTACTCGCGGGCGCTTGAGACGGCGGCCATCGTCGCCGCCGCGCTCGCCCTGCCGGTCATGGTCAATCCGCTCGTGCGCGAACGCTGCGCCTTCTCCTGCGACATCGGTACACCCACCTCGCAGCTTGCCCGGCGTTGGCCCGATCTCGACTTCGCCCATCTGGAGGAGATCTGGTGGCCGGCGATGGAGGAGAGCGAAGCCGAGATCGAGGCGCGCGCAGCCCTCTTCCGCGCCGAGATGGCCGCACTCCCCGACTGGTCGGACACGCTCGTCGTCTCGCACTGGGGGTTCATCCTGGCGTTGACGGGAGAACGGACGACGAACGGGCAATGGCTGCGCTGCGACCCGACCCAGCCGGGCCCAGCCCGCGTGCCATGGCTGATCGGCTGATCGGCGCCGTCAGCCGGCGGCGTAGGTCACGGAGAGTTCACCGACCGTCGCGATCCGTCCCTCGAGCCGATCGCCCGGCCGCACCGGGCCGACACCGGCCGGCGTGCCGGTCATGATCAGGTCGCCGGGGGCAAGCTCGACGAGGCGGGAGAGATGGGAAATCGTTTCGGCAACCGACCAGATCTGCCGCGCAAGATCGCCCGCCTGGCGGATCTCGCCGTTCACCGCGAGCACGATCGGCCCCCGCTCCGGGTGGCCGATGCGGCTTGCCGGCGCGATCGCCGACATGGGCGCCGAGCGGTCGAAGCCCTTGCCCATCTCCCAGGGCCGAGCGAGGCGTTTCGCCTCGGCCTGGCGATCCCGCCGTGTCATGTCGAGCCCCACCGCATAGCCGAAGACATGCTCGAGGGCTGAGCCAGGCTCGATCGCGACACCCCCCAGCCCGATCGCGACCACAAGCTCGATCTCGTGATGGAGATCTTCCGTTGCCATCGGGAAGGGGATCGTTGAGCCCGAAGCGACGATCGCGTCCGCCGGTTTGGCGAAGAAGAAAGGCGGCTCGCGATCTGGATCGTGCCCCATTTCGCGCGCATGGTCGGCGTAGTTGCGGCCCACGCACCAGATCCGGCGGACGGGAAACAACAGGTCGGTGCCGAACACCGGCAGGGCGGGCTGCGGCGGCGGGTCGAACAGATAGGCCAAGGTGAGGTCTCCCCGAAGTCGCTGGCGGCAGAGGGGTGGGCCAGCGCGCAGCGGCCGTCAATCGGCGCCCGCTTGCCGCGTTGCGGCACGCCGTGCTAGCGCGCACTTCGAAGAGACAAGGACCGACCCTGATGACCGAGACGGGAGGCAATGGCGCGGGCGCAGCCCCACGGGTGGAGGGTGCGCCTGGGCTTGCTATCAACATCCAATACATGAAGGACCTCTCGTTCGAGGTGCCGGCCGGGCCGGAGATCTTCACCCAGCTGAAGGCGCAGCCGGAAGTCGCGATCCATCTCGACGTCAATGCCCGCCAGGTCGCCCAGCAGTCCTTCGAGGTCGTGCTCTCCATCCGGGCCGAGGCACGCAATCAGGGGCAGACCGCCTTCATCGCCGAACTCGACTATGCGGGCGTGTTCACGCTCAACAACATCCCGCCGGAACTGGTCGAGCCGGTGCTGCTGGCCGAGGCTCCGCGCCTCCTCTTCCCCTTCGCCCGCAACATTATGGCGGATGTGACGCGCGAGGGCGGCTTCCCGCCCGTGATGCTGCAGCCGATCGACTTCCTCGCGCTGTGGCAGTCGCGCCGGGCCCAGTCGCAGGCCGGGTCGGCCCCGCAGGCGGCGAACGCCTGAGCGGGGCTCCAGCACCCGTCTGCCCCGCGACGCCCAGTCGGCGCCCCCATCCTCGGGCGCAAACGCCGACGGGAGAGGAAGGCCGCGCGCACGGCGGATCGTGGCCGCACACCGGAGAGGCGACCTCGCCGCTGGCTCTCTCATCGCCCGTGGCTCTTTCATCCTCGCTGGGTCCCGGGGCAACGCGGCTTTCGACCATTCGGCTGCCGGCGGCCGGGAACCGGTCGAGCCAAAGGGCGCATGGCGGCATCCCGTCCGCCGTGACACCGATGCGGACGATCCTCTAACCGCCGCCGCGACGCACGGCCAAGGCTGCGAGTGCGGAAATCCCGCCCGCCGCGCCGAGCAGAATCCCTCGATAGCCGAGGCGCGGGAGGAGAAGGCCAGCCAGCCCCGCCCCGACCGCTTGGCCGACGAAGAGCGAGAAGGCGAAGGCGGCCATGCCCGTCGAGCGCGCCTCCGGCATCATCTCCGAACCCCTCGCCTGCAACACGCCGTGGAAGGAGACGAGGGAAAGCCCGCCGAGGAAGCTCAGCACCGCGACGACCGAAACGGCGGGCATCAGCGCAATGCCGCCGAGCCAAACCACCATGCCCGCGCCACCAAGGACGAGCAGGCCGCGCTCGCCGAAGCGGCGGACGAACTGGCCGGCGGCAAGCGTGTAGACCAGGGCACCGAGCCCCGCGGCGCCGAGCAGGAGACCAGCCAGCGAGTACGACAGCCGGTACCCCTCGACCAGGAAGGCGCCGATGAACGGCGGGGCGCCAAAGGCGAGTGCCCCTTCGATCCCGACCATGGACAGCAGGCGCCGGGCCGAGGGCCGGCCGAGCAGGGCGCGATAGCGCGCGAGCGCGCCGATCCCTCCCGCCGCAGCGGGGCGGCCCATGCGACCTGCCGCGCGGGTGAGCGGTATCGCGGCGGCAAGCGCCGTCGCGCCAAGGCCGCCGAACACCGCCCGCCAGCCGACGAAATCCCCGACCGCGCCCGACCCAGGTGCGGTCACGAGGTTCGACAGCACCATCCCGGTCATGAACCGGCCCAAGGTGGCCTGGCGCGTCTCGTAGCTGGTGGAGTCGCCGATGAGCGCGATCGCCACCGGGATCAGACCGCCGGCGAAACAGCCGGCGAGCCCGCGCAACCCGACGATCACCGGCAGGGAGGGGGCGAAGGCAGACGCGAGCGTCGCCGCGCCATACAGCGCCATGCAGATCGCAATCAGCCTGAGCTTGCCGATTCGGTCCCCGATCGGGCCGAGCACCGGCTGGGCGAGCCCATAGACCAAGGTGAAGGCGGCAACGACCGGGGAAGCGGCGGCCACGGAAACGGTGAAATCGTGCCCGATCAGCGCGAGCAGGGGGTCAGCGACCCGCATGCCTGCCCCCGACAGGAACCCGGTGAGGATCAGGATCGGCAGGGGAAGAGGCCGGGCAGCCGAATAAGAGGGCACGAATGTCAGCATCGCGCAGGAAGAGCCGAGGCGCAAATCCGCCCATGCGCGATCGTGAGCGAAAACCATAGCGGGTCCTCGCGACGACAGTTTCATCGAACTGTCGTTGATCGCGCGGCCGGTAGGCGCAACGGTTGCGCGTGTCGTTACCGCCAGGACACGCCATGCGCCGCGCCACCCTCCTCGCCCTCGCCATCACGCTCGCCACCGCACCCGCTCTCGCCGAGATCCGCATCACGGTGCTTCACCCCGCGGTGACGCAGAGCCTCGGCGCCTTCGCCTTCGAGGGCGGCAAGACGCTCGCTTTGAGCATCGGCATCGGCAGTGCGGCGTTCCGTGGCAAGAACGATCCGCCCGACGTCGTGTGGACCGTGTCGGATCGCGGCCCGAACATCGCCTGCTCGGACGCGCAGCGCGTCACCGGCCTTGCCCGCGAGGCGATCTGCGCCGAAGCGCGCAGCGGCCGGATCTACCCTCTGCCGCACTACGCTCCTTCGATCTACCGCCTCGTCCTCGACGCCGAGCGCGGTCTCTTCCACGTCACCGACGTGATCGCGCTGAAGACACTTGATGGGCGGCCGATCAACGGTCTGCCCAACCCACTCACCGTCGCCACTACCGAAATTGCGCTCGATGGGCGCGGGCGGAAGCTCTCGCAGACTGCCTCGGCCATCGACGCCGAGGGCCTCATCCGTCTGTCGGACGGAACGTTCTGGATCGGGGATGAGAACGGGCCCTCGATCGTCCATGTTGCGGCGGATGGGCGGATCCTGCTGCGCATCGTCCCCGAGGGCACGAGCAAGGACTATGCGGGCGCGGGCTACCCGGTGCTCGAGCGCCTACCCGCCATCCTCGCCAAGCGGCAAACGAATCGCGGCATCGAGAGCATGGCGGTGAGCCCTGACGAGCGCTTCCTCTATTTCATGCTGCAAAACCCGCTCGCCAACCCTGACGTCGCTGCCTACCAGCAAGCGAAGAACACGCGCGTGCTGAAGTTCGACCGCCAGACGCTGAGCGTGGTCGGGCAGTTCGTCTACCGCCTGGACGACCCACAAACCTTCCGCAAGGATCCCTCGAACCGGCAGTCGGATCCGCGCGTTTCCGAACTCACCGCCCTCGGCACGGACCGGTTGCTCGTGCTCGAGCGCACCGAGGGCACAACCAAGCTTTACGAAATCGCGCTTGCGGGGGCGACCAACATCCTCGGGTCGAAGTGGGATGATCCGGCAACCCGGCCCACCCTCGAGCAATCGAACGACCTGGCGGACACAGGTATCATTGCCGTTTCGAAGCGTCTTGTCTTCGATTCGGCCAACCATGCGGAAGCGCCGGGGAAGCTCGAAGGAGTTGCGGTGCTGCCGGGCGGCGTCCTGTTCCTGATCAACGACGATGATTTCGGCATCACCGGCGAACGCACAGTGGGCTTGATTGTGCGCGGGCTTGACCTCAAGGTCGGGGATTGAGGGTCCACACCGTCCTCCGCGCCACGTCTGCTGCGCGCGCCTTCAGGCAGGACCTGCGTGGTCGGCGTGGCGGGTGTTGCGTTCGCGCCTGCTTTGCGTACGCAGCTGGCCGCAAGCGGCGAGAATGTCGCGTCCGCGCGGCATGCGAATCGGGCTTGCATAGCCCGCATCCATCACAATGGCAGCGAAGCGTCGCACCGCCTCTGGCGTGGAGGTCTCGAAGCCCGACCCCGGCCAGGGATTGAATGGGATCAGGTTTACCTTGGCCGGGATGCCGCGAATGAGGCGGACGAGTTCGCGCGCATCCGCCTCCGAGTCGTTCACCCCCTTGAGCATCACGTACTCGAAGGTGATTCGCCGCGCGTTCGAGGCACCTGGATAGCGGCGACAGGCGGCGAGGAGCTCTTCGAGCGGATACTTCCGGTTCAGCGGCACGAGGCGGTTGCGCAGCTCGTTCGTCACTGCGTGCAGCGAGACCGCGAGGTTGACGCCCAGTTCGCGCCCGCATCGATCCATTATCGGCACGACCCCCGACGTGGAGAGGGTGATGCGACGGCGCGACAGCGCGATTCCTTCCGCGTCCATCACGATCATCATGGCGCGAGCCACGTTCTCGTAGTTGAAGAGGGGCTCGCCCATGCCCATCAGCACGATGTTGGAGAGAAGCCGCGGCGCCTCTCCCTTCGGCGAGGGCCACTCGCCGTAGGCGTCGCGCGCGGCCATGAACTGGCCGACGATCTCGCCCGGGCCGAGATTGCGCACCCAGGGTTGGGTGCCGGTGTGGCAGAAGCGGCAGGTCAGCGTGCAGCCTACCTGGGAAGAGAGGCAGACCGCGCCGCGCGGCTCGTCCGGGTCGGGGATGTAGACGGTCTCGGCCTCGTTGCCGTCACGGAAGCGGAACAGCCACTTCCGCGTGCCGTCGCGTGAAAACTGTTCGGCCGTGGTCTTGGGGCGGGAGATCACACAGTTTTCCGCCAGGCGGGCGCGCATCGGCTTGGCGATGGTCGTCATACGCTCGAAGTCACTCTCCCCCTGATGGTAGATCCAGTGCCAGAGCTGCTTGGCGCGCAGCTTCGCCTCGCGCTCGTCAGCGCAAAGGTGGACGAGCGCGCGCGCGAGCTGGTCGCGGGAGAGGCCGACGAGGTCGAGCCGTCCGTCCGGCAGCACGGGTGAAGGCGGCGAGAAGGGTGCGCGCTTGGCTTCGATGCGCGCATCCTCCTCCGCTGTGTCGACGGCGGGCGCAGGGGCGGCGGCCTCGCTCATCGGCAGGCGTCCGAGATCGCCTGGTAGGCGGCCGTGAAGCCGAGCAGACTGAAGGTGTCGCTCACCGTGCCGCCGCGCGGGCCCGGGCCCTGAAGGCGAAGCGTGCGGCCACGACGGAAGGCGGCCACCGTCGCCTCTCGGTCACGCGCGAAAGCGGCGTCGCCCGCGGTGAAAAAGGCAAGATTGACGTTTCCCCCGCCCGCCTCGACCACCCCGGCGGGCTCAGCGTTCTGCGGATAGGTGTAGCCTGCGCGCACCGCAACCTGATCGCGCGAGCCCGGGCGGTGGGTCACCATCAGCACCACCTCGCCACGACCCTGCACAGCAGGGGAAGAGGTTACGGCGCGGGTGAAGGCGTAACAGACGCGGCGGCCCTGTTCGGTGAAGGTTGCTGCCTCCCAGTTCTGAAAACGGCCGATGGAAGTGGGCCCTCCAGCCTGGGCGGGCTGCTGCGCCGGGCGCTGCTGGGCAGCGGCCGGTACGACGAGCATGAGGGCGGCGAGGGTGATCAAAACAAGGCGCGTCATACCTGGCGATATACGAGGCGCGTCCCTGCCCCTCAAGAAAGGCCGCCGCCCGGGCCCTCCTCGTCTTCGCCGGTGAGCAGCGGCGGCGTGCCGCGTCGAAAGCGCGGCTTGCCGTGGCGGTGCGGATTTGGCGCCTCTAGCGCGGCGGTGGGCGAGAGAGGGCGCGGTGCGAACCGCCCCAAAGCGATAAGTCGATCATACATCACGATTGCGCCGGCAACGGCCACATTGAGCGCGAAGCGGGTCGGGATCTTCACTACAAAGTCGCAGCGGGCCAGCATGGTAGGGCTAAGCGACCCGCGCTCGGGCCCAAACACATAAGCCGCCTGCAAAGGATGATGGAAGGACGGTAGCGGAATCGCGTCGGCGGTGAGTTCCACCCCGACCAGGCGACAGAGCCGGGGCAGAACGAGCGCGCCGGGGTCCGGCCAGCGATAGAAGGGGATATGGCGGGTGGCGTCCGAGGTATCGGTGGCGCGGGTCGCCGCAACCCCGGGAGAGTGGCCGATGGCGAATAGGAAGGCGGCGCCAAAAGCGTGCGCCGTGCGCATCAAGGCGCCCGCGTTGCCGGGTTTGCTCACCCCTTCCATGCCGATGGCGAACCAGCCGCGCGATGTGTGGTCCATGCCACCCTCCCGCCTTGCCCGAGCCGCTCTACCGCTTCCTACTGCGGCGAAGGGTGCGGTCGGGAGATGCGGGTCTTGCGCGAGGTGGCGTGGATCGTGGTGTTCGGGTTTCCGGTGCAGCCGGACGGGCAGCCTACCCCCACCCTCGCGCGGCGGATCGCCGCAGCGGTGGTAGCAGCGCGACGCCACCCCGCGGCGCGACTGCTGGTCTCCGGCGGCCCGTCGGGGGGCGGTCCGGTCGAGGCGGAAGCGATGCGCGCGGCTTTGCTGCGGCGAGGGGTCGCGGCGGAGCGGATCGTGGTTGACGCGGCGGCGCGCGACACCTTGGACACGGCGCGGGCTGCCGTGCGTCTCATCCCTCGCGGGGCTTTAGTGCTTGCGGTGTCAAGCCGCTACCACCTCCCGCGCTGCGTAGTGTTGCTTCGGCTGGCGGGGCTTCGCGCGCGCGGCCTCGGGGCGACGACGTCGCGGCGCGAGACACTCGCCGGTCGCCTCTACTGGCCGCTTCGGGAACCAGCCGCCTTTGCCTGGGACGCGGCAATCGCGACTTGGCTGAGGCTCACGAAACGGTTTGGGGAGGGACGACTCGTTCCGTGAACCAACTGGAGAGAACGGAAGGCGAACAGTGATGCTGCGCGGCGCTGCGACAAAACTTGTATGAACAAGCCTTTCGTCCGAGTCGCGGGAACGAATCGCGATTGTTGACGGATCGAACACGTCATCAACAGCTTGTGTCATGGAAGGGCGCCCACCACAAGCCCGTTCCTGCCATGTCCATGCAGTGAGTCCGCGATCGCTCAGAAGTCGCTGCAGCGGCCCTTCCGCTCCCAATCCCCATAACGGGTGGGCTCAGGCCCCGAAGGTCCGCCGAACTCGCGCGGCTTACGGGCGTCCGCGGCGGGCGGTCCGCCTTCCGCGACCGGCTTCGAGGTCGGCGAGACAGACGCCGGGTTGGAGGCTGGAGTCTTCTCTTTGGTCATGCTTCCCATGTGCGATGCGTCTGCGCTGGCGCCAAGAGGCTCCAACCAACCTATATTCGGTGCAAGGACAAACCGGGATCGCGCCATGTCCGGCTACGCCAAGACCGCCATCCTGCTCGCTGCACTGACCGCCCTGTTCATGGGTGTGGGCTTCGCCCTGGGCGGCGAACAGGGCATGCTGCTCGCGCTCCTTTTCGCCGGCGGGATGAACCTTTTCGCCTG
>CALBEG010000073.1 GCA_937927455.1 uncultured Elioraea sp.
CGGGCACTCCGCGACGGTGTAACCCGGTCGCCAGTTGCACGACCTGCCGCTGGGCTCCGCCGACATCGAGCGAGCGGATCAGCAGGACGACCGGCCCGGAGATCATGGCAAGCGCGAGACGGCTATCGCTCAAAGATGCGGCGCCCGTCGAATTTCGCCTTCCAAGGGGCCGCGCTCATGCCGCCGTGGATTGCTGAGCCGCATGCTTGCTGATCCAGTTCTCGAGGAACCGAACCGGCGAGCTGTAGCCCAGGGTGGAGTGGCGGCGACTCCGGTTGTAGAAGACCTCGATGTACTCGAACAGGTCGGCCATCGCGTCGGCTCGCGTCGCGTAGGTCGTGCCGTGCACCCGCTCGTTCTTCAGGCTGTTGAAGAAGCTCTCGGTGGGCGCGTTGTGACGGGCCTCGCCCTCTCGCCTGTCGGCTCGCGAAACGTCGCGTCGCTCGTTGTCCCAGCAATCGCCCTTGCGGCTCATCGAGGCGGTCATACCGTATTCGCTGAGCCTGGCCGTCATGGCCTGGCTGGCGTAGTGGCTGCCGCGGTCGCTGTGGAAGAGCACGCTGGCGCCCGGCTTGCGCCGGAACCAGGCCATCGTCAGCGCATCGGTGACGATGTCGGCGGTCATCGTCGGCTTGATCGACCAGCCGACGATCTCGCGGTTGAACAGGTCCAGCACGATGGCCAGGTACAGCCAGCCTTCGCCGGTCTGGATGTACGTGATGTCGCCCGTCCGCACCCGGTTCGGCGCCTCGGGCGTGAAGTTGTGCTCCAGCAGGTTGGGTGCCACCGGCATCGAGTGCTTGGAGTCCGTCGTCGCCTTGAAGCGCCGCTTGTGCCGCGCACGGATGCCGTGCTCGCGCATCAGCCGCTCGACGCGGCGCAGGCCGATGCGCTGGCCGCGGCCCTGAAGCTCGCGGTGCATGCGCCGCGAGCCGTAGGCGCCCTTGACTTCGGCGTGGATGCTGTTCATCAAGGCCACGGCTTGCGCGTCCGTCAAGCGTGTGCGGTCGGGCTTGCCGCCGCGTTTCCAGGCGCGGTAGCCGCTGACGCTCACGGCCAGCACTTCGCACATGTCGGGCAGGGGGTAGTCGCGGCGCTGCGCGTGGATCCAGGCGTACTTCACAGCGCATCCTTGGCGAAGTACGCCGTCGCTTTTTTTAGGATGTCGACGTGCATCTTCAGCCGCGCGTTCTCCGCGCGCAGCCTGGACAGCTCCATCTGCTCGGGCGTCACCGGCTTGGCGCCGGCGCCCACGAGCTTGCCCGCCTCGGCGGCCTTCACCCAGTTGCGCAGCGTCTGCTCAACCAGGCCCAGCGCCCTGGCGGCCACCGCGATGCCCACCGCCTGGGCGTGCTTGACGGCCTGTTCCTTGAACTCGGCCGTGTACTCCCGCTTCGGAATTCTCTTCATCTCTCGTCCTTGCGGTCTCGATGCTAACCATCGGCTCCTGCAAGACGAAAAACGGCAGGCGGCTCAGAGGCATGCATACTTGGGCGCCCGAGTCATCACCTGGACACGAAGCTATCCGGGCACGCGGCACTCGAAGTAAATGTGCGGGTCGGCGATGTGTTCGCCCAGTCGCGCCAGTAACCACTTGCCCAAGCTCTTCGCGATGCGGCGCGGTCCACCTCGCCAAGCAACGAACGCACGGGTGGACAAACGCGTAACACAAAAATGCACCCCGAGGTACCGCTCGAGGCGGTCGTGGTCGAAGGACTGCTGATGCCCCCATCGATGGAAACGGTGCCCACACTCCGGGCAAATGGTCTGCGATCCTTCCAGTGACTCCCTGAACGGCACCGTGCCGATGAAGATCCCCCGCTCATTGAGCACGCGCCGGGCCTCGGCAATAGCGAGTTCACACTGTCGCGGCTCCAGATGCTCAAGCACCTCGGAGGCGATTACGGCGTCGAATACGCCAGCATCGAACGGAAGGCTTTCGGCCCGGCCGACATGGCCATCGATGCCGGCCCGCCGCAGGCGCTCGATCGCGGCTTCGCTGGGGTCAAGCGAGCTCACCAGGAATCCTCGGTCCTTCAGGAACACCTCAAGCCGGCCGCTGCCAGCGCCGATGTTAAGCACGCGGGCTCTCACGGGTAACGCTAGGCCCGCCCGCTTGGCAAGGAACTTGTACCTTGGCAAGGCATCCGCGAACGAGCCAATCCCCTCGTTCTGAAAGTATTCCCAAATCCTTTCCTGGCCCATCAAGTGCCCCTCAGGCGTTGCGCGCGTACCGGCGTTGCTTCCCGACCTTTCCATGTCGAGTCACGACTTACCACCTTACCACTGCAGCCTTCCCGGTTGCCGCCAAACGACGAGTACCGCTGGAGCCATATTCGAAACAAGCAGGAACTCGCTAGCGCCACTCACACAGTGCCCTCAAAGACCAACCCTCCGAGTGGACCTTGCGTATACCCGTGCGCATTCACCGCTCGCGGGTGCGGGGCGGTGCTTCACGGGCGCCGTCTTCATTGCCTCGGAGGACGAGGCTAGCCATCACGGCCGACGACAGATACATCAATGTCGTGGCAAAAATGACGCCGGCAAGGCCAAGCACCGGCGTTAGCAAGTACGTGGCCGTCAGCTTGATGCCACTGGCCACTGCGGCAATGGAAGCAATGGTTCGATAGCGGCCTTCGCCCGCCAGCTGCGCAACCATCACTAGGCCAGCGAAGTAAGGCGGCAACTGCCACAATCCCCAACGAAGCGCGCTGGCGACTGCGCCGGTGTCTTGTGACGTGAACGCCCCGCGCTCGAACAGTACGGCAACGAGCCACGGCGCCATTAAGCACCCGAGTGCCGCGAGCGCAACGCCGGCAAGCAACATCGTAAGCGCCCAGCCCCGTGCACGTGCGCGCGCGCCCGGGATGTCGCCCCTGACGAAGCCCTCGGCAAAGATCGGCAGCGTGGCGCGAGAGATGACGGTCGCGCCGACAGCCATTCCCAAGGCTACGATCTTGTTCCCGAAGGCGAGCGTGGCGATGGCCCCCGGACCAACGCTGGCGGCAAACCACTGGTCGACTGGCTGCGCGAAGCTGATTGCAAGTTGGCCGGCGCCCATCACCGAAGCGCTGCGCCAGACGACTGGCCATTGAGACGATCGCAGGCGCAGCGACGAGGGCACGCCGATACCCGTCCGCTCGCCGAGCTGCCGCCGCAGCCACCATGCTTGGCACGCAAAGCCCACCAAGGTCGCCGCCACCAGCGGCAAGATCGTCGGCTGCGGCGACGATACGAGGAAGACAACCACCATGAGCGGCGGAATCCCCTCGGCCAGAGCGTACCGATGGTTCTGTTCAGCTTGCAGACGGGTTGTAAGAACGGCAACTGACAGGACAAGAAAAGCCAAGGGGGCAAAACTGCGCAGGACGAGCTCGGCGAGTTGCGCCGTCTCCGGAGCAAGGCCGGATGCGTATGCCTGAACGATGGAAGGGGCTATAAGCCATGTCACTGTTGAAAGCACAACGCCAGCGGCCAGTGCGACCCCGGTCATTTCTCGAACGAACAGAGCCCTCTCGCCTGACGAGCCACGGCGCAACTTGACCAACGTCGGCACGATGACCACCGTCATGATCGAATAGACAGTCAGCGGCAGCCAAAGGGTTAGCGTGTAGGCGAGGTTGTAAACGTCAACTTCGACGCCGCGGCCGAACCGCCATGCGATGGCGATTTCCCTCGCCGCACTGGCGAGATTCGCGGCCACTGTGAGCAGCAGCAGACAGCCTGCCGCCCGCGCGATACGGAAGTTGTCGGGGTGAAGCCGCTTCAGTGACAGCGGAAGGCCGACCCGTTTCGTCATCGGCGAAGGGTCAGCATTCGCCAAGTGGGCGGGGGCTTGGGAAGACTGCAAAGTGATCGTCCCCGCGCGACCCGGAAACGCAGCTCGACCTACCAACGAGCCGCTGGAGCACGCGCCAGTTCAGCTTCGAGCATGGGGCCGAGCGCCGCGAACTCGTCAGGACGTCTATCCGCGACTTCTCTGATCGCTTCAGCCATCTTTGGCGCGTGGCGCGGAAAAAATCCGAACAGTCGCTGCATGTGCCAGCGAGCGGCTTCCGTGTCGTTGTCAAGGATGGCCAGCGCAATGCGACGCGCCGCTGTGACCGGCTGCGGGCTCTGCGCGAGCAACCGGTCCGTGTCGGCAATCTTTCGCGGCAAGTCGTCCTTGGTCACCGGATCGCTCAACCCAAGCAAATGATCGGCCTGAACTCGAAACAGGCGAACCTCTGCCGCCGCCTCCTTGAGCAGCGACCTGACCTCATCAGTCGCTGCAGCCTTAAAGGCTGCGCGCTGGTCCTCGATCCAGTAAAGACGCGCCAGCTTCAAATAGTCGTGGATCAAAAAGCCCGCACCGCCCAACAACACCGCCGCGACGACGAAGGTGGGCACTCGCAGCGGAAGTGCGCGAGCATGTCGCGACCACTCGGCCCGCAGTGTCAGCCCTAGCACCAGCGAGAAAAGCACAAGGAAGTGCATGTACCACAGCGGAAACTCGAGCATCGAGTGGATACCCAAGATGCCCAACCAAAGCAGGCCAACGGCATCAGCAGGCTTTAGTGCACTGCGATGGGTTACGAACTGCCTACCCACCGCGAAAAGCACGGCGAGCAACGCCGCGATACCGACAACGCCAAACTCCGCCAAGACCTGCAGGAACGCGTTGTGGACGTACGTATCGAGCGGGCGGTGAGTCTCGAATGATTCGATGATGTAGGCCGTGGGCAAGACGTTGAAGGCGCCAACGCCGATCCACGGCGCGGTGCTCCACACCGCAAGCGCCTGCCGCCAAAGCTCGAGCCGGAAGATCAGGCCGCCTTCGCTTCGATCGGCCGCGCGCTCAAGCGCCGTCTGGCAGCCTTCCGCAACGCCGGCCAAGACGAAGGACGAACCAAGATTCGCCGCCAAGGCGCCGATCACCAGCATGGCAGCGATCAGCCATCGCGCTCGCCGGTCCCTCGCCGGCCAAGCCTGCAACGCGACAAGCACCACGCAGGTCAGGCCGAGGACCAGCCATGCCATTCGCGAGGCCGTTAGCGCCGACGCCATGAGCAGGATGGCGACTGCGGGCACAGCCCAGCGCGATCCCATCTTGCCCGTGCCATGTAGGAACAGCACCGCGCCGAGGCCTAGCCAAGCGAGCGTCGCCGCATGGTTCGCCTGCCCGATGTTGCCGTACAGCGCACAACCGGTGCGCGCGTGCCGAAGCACAAAAGGCGCAAATTCGGCTTCGAGGCGTGCAGCCTGCACAAACTGGGCAGCCGCGTTCAGGATGGCTGCAATCAGGATTGCCCAGGCAACCCGATCCATCACGGCGACGGTCAAACCCGCAGCCCGGACCCCCTGCCCGACGAGGAGCGCGAGAGCGACCGCAGCCAGATAGCCGTGCCAAAGGATAGCCGGCTGGACGTAGGTGTAGTACCCAAGGACGGCTTGAAGCACCAATAACAGCGCAAAGACGAGCGGCAACGCGAACAGTATCGGACTGGCCGGAAAGCGTCGGGGCAAGACTGGCGCGAGCAGCGCTGCTGCGCAGGCGAGAAAAACCAGGGTCGCCCATTCGCCGTGAAAATCCGGAGATGGTGGCTCGCGCAGTACGCTGAGGAACCCGACGATCAGGCCCAGTCCGAGAGCCACCGCGAACGCCGAGAACAGGGCTCGCCTCGCCTGCGCGAAGGAGCGCGGTGGCTCGAGCTGGGCAGCAGCGCCTGAAGAGGGCACCACGTTCATCCCGCGACAATCCGCCGCGAAGAACAGAAACGGCGCGAGCCGCGCTCGCGCCGCTGCTAGGCGGGAAGGAGGAATCGATCAGCGACAGTTGGCCGGACGGAACTTGGCTACGACGGAGCCACCCTTGCAGTCCCAGTCGATCGCGCTACCCGAGGCGGTGGGCGTAAAGATGATCGTGTTCGCGCCTGCGTCGACACCGGTCGTCGAGGCATTGAAAGTCACGGTGATGACGCCAGAGTTGCCGACAGACACGCCTGTCACATACTTGCTCGCAATGGTATCGGCGACACCCGCAGACGCATTCGAATTCGGAAATGCATTATTCGTCTGGTAGGTCTCGGCAACCGCAGTCTTGACCATCGAAGCTAGGTTCAGACCCTCGGAGATCCGTGACCGCACCGTGTACTCCTGATACTGCGGAATGGCGATGGCCGCCAGGATGCCGATGATCGCCACGACGATCATCAGTTCGATCAGGGTGAAACCGCCCTGCAGTTGACGCTTCATTTCCATAACTGGCTCCATTAAGGGGTTGGCGTATCGGCGCGTGCCGATGGTCTAGCCCACACAAGATCTGTGCCACCCAGCCACGGAGGGAAATTCGGCGGGCAACCGCAGAAACTGGTCACTTCCCGAGCGGGCAGCTGACGTTTTTTGTCACTCGCTGCCCAATCTTGTCGGCCGGTGGCCAGCGCAGCCGGCCAAACGGATGAGCCGCTCAACCGCCGGGGTTGACAAACTCCAGCTTCACGCCAGCCAGCTCGATGACATCCCTGTCCTTGAGCGCATGCGCCGCGGAGCCGAGGTTGATGCCGTTCACAGTGGGGAAGACGTCGCCCTCTACGTGAGCGATGAAGTAGCCGGATGGGCGGCGGGTGATGACCGCCACCTGGACCCCGGGGCGGCCGATGGTGGTCAGCGCCTTGACCAGCGGCAGTTCGCGGCCGGCGTTGGCGCCCGAGAGTACCCGGATCACCGCCCCCTTGGGCTGCGGCGCCGGCGCCTCTTCCGGCTGCGCCGGTTGCCGCACCGGGATCGTGGCCGGGCTGGGACCGTAGAACTCGCGCTTCAGCGGCTGCGAGGTGTCGAAGTCGACCGCGCCTTCGGCCGGCGTGTCGCGCTCGATGAACTTGAGGCGGTACTTGCCGATCTCGACGATGTCGCCGTCGCGCATCACGTGCTTCTTGATCGGCTGGCCGTTGACGGTGGTGCCGTTGGTCGAGCCGAGGTCCTCGATGTAGTAGTCGTCGCCGCCCTTGAACACCACCGCGTGCTCGCCGCTGACGGCGAGGTTGTCGATCACCAGGTCGTTGTGCGAGCGGCGCCCGATCGTCGTACGGTCCTTGGTGAGCGGGACCTCCTTGAGGGTGACGCCATCAAGGGTGAGAACGAGGGTCGGCATGGATCGGCGGCGCGCTGCAGGCGAAGACGGCGAAGAACGCGAGCCGATTCTGCCAGTGGGGTCTGGGCTTGGCCAGTCAGCCGAGCGGAGGGGTCACGTCACGTCGGCCGACCGCGCCCGCCGCGGCTCCAGGCCCTTGCGCCCGGCCAGGCGGACGACGATCACCGAGACGTTGTCGCGCCCGCCGGCAGCGTTGGCCAGGTCCACCAGCCGCTGCGCGGCGCGCTGCACGTCGGGCACAGAAGCGAAGATGGCGCTGGCGATCTGCGCGTCGTCGACCATCTCCGTCAGGCCGTCGGAGCACAGCATCAGCACGTCGCCCACGCGCAGCGGAAAGTCGTGCACCTCCGGCTCGACGTCGCCGGTGGCGCCCAGCGCCCGGGTGACCAGGTTCTTCGACGGCAGCACCCGCGCCTCTTCCTCGGTCACCATGCCGGCGTCGAGCAGCTCCTGCGAGAAGGAGTGATCGCGGGTCAGGCCTTCCAGCACCCCCTCGCGGAAGCGATACAGCCGCGAGTCGCCCGCGTGCGCCACCCACAGCCGATCGCCGAGGACCCACGCAACGACCACCGTGGTGGCCATGCCCTCGAAGGCGGCGCTGTTGGCGGCGGCACGGGCGATCGTGCCGTTGATCTCGACCATGCGCTCGATCAGCGCCCGGCGGGCGTCGAAGGGCGCGCCCTCGGCCTGCGCCTGCTCGAAGTCGCCGGCCAGCAGCGACAGCAGTGAACTCACGGCCATGGTGGCGGCGATCTCGCCGGCGTTGTAGCCGCCGAGGCCGTCGCAGAGGATGAACAGCCCGAGGTCCGGGCGGGCGCCGATCGCGTCCTCGTTCAGCGGTCGCAGCTGCCCGGGGTGCGACAGCAGGGCGTAGTCGAGCGTGAAGGGCGTGGCCGCGGCCATGGTGAGCGGGAGCTTAGCTCGCTGGCCGGCCGCGTCAGGGCTGCGCGGGGACGCCGACCGCAGCCCGGCGGCGCGCCAGCCATCGGCCGAGGCCGACCACCAGCACCGCGCCGGCGATGCTGGCGGCGTGATGCAGGGCCGCCCCCGGAGGCAGCAGCGGCTTCACGAACGGGTCGCCAACGATCAAGCCGCCAGCGATCCAGCCGAGCAGCGCCGCACCCGCCGTGACGATGATCGGAAAGCGGTCGAGCAGCCTGAGGATGACCTGCGCGCCGAAGATGATGAACGGCACGCTCACCAGCAGGCCAAAGACGACGAGCCCGGTACGATGCGCCGGGTCGGCGTGCTCGGCGGCGCCGGCGATCGCAATTACGTTGTCGAGCGACATGACGAAGTCGGCGACGATGATCGTCTTGACCGCCGCAAGCAGCTTCTCGGCGCCGTGCAGGTTTTCGCTGTCGTGGCCGTCGTCGGCGGGCGCCAGCAGTTTGACGCCGATCCACAGCAGCAGCAGGCCGCCGACGAGCTTGAGCACTGGCACCTGCAGCAGCGCCACCGCCACCGT
>CALBEG010000074.1 GCA_937927455.1 uncultured Elioraea sp.
TCCCAGTCGTCCTCGCCATGGCCGGGGGCGATGTGCACGAACCCCGTGCCCTGGTCGGTGGTGACGAACTCGGCGGGGAGGAGGGGAACGTCAAAGTCATAGCCGCGGCCGCGCAGAGGGTGGGCGCAGACCGTGCCGGCAAGCTCCCGCCCCTTCAGCACACGGCGGACGATGTGCTGGCCGATGCGCGCTTCGGCGAGCGTGTCGGGAAGCAGAGGGAGGGCGACGAGGAGGTGCTCGCCGGGGCGGGCCAGGGACCCGTCTGACATGGTTTCGACCACGACGAGCGCGTAGTCGATCTCTTCGCCATACGCGATGGCGCGGTTGCCGGGAAGCGTCCAGGGCGTGGTGGTCCAGATCACCACCGAGGCCCCGCGCAAATCCTCGGCGGGGGCGGAGAGGATCGGGAAGCGGACGCGGACAGTCGTCGAGGGATGGTCGTGGTACTCGACCTCGGCGTCGGCAAGCGCCGTCTTTTCGACGGGGCTCCACAGCACGGGCTTGGCTCCGCGGTAGAGCGCGCCGTTGAGCAAAAACCGGCCGATCTCGCCGGCGATGATCGCCTCGGAGCGGAAGTCCATCGTCGCGTAGCGGCCGGCCCAGTCGCCCGCCACACCGAGGCGGCGAAACTCTTCAGCCTGTACGCCCATCCAATGGGCGGCGTAGGCGCGGCACTCGGCGCGGAAGGCGAGCACGTCGACAGCATCCTTGTCTCGCCCCGCCGCCCGGTACTGTTCCTCGATCCGCCATTCGATGGGAAGCCCGTGGCAGTCCCAGCCGGGCACGTAGTTGGCATCGAAGCCAGCCATCTGTTTGGCGCGGTTGATGACGTCCTTCAGGATCTTGTTCAGCGCGGTGCCGATGTGGATGTGGCCGTTGGCGTAAGGCGGCCCGTCGTGCAGCACGAACTTCGGACGGCCGGCGGAGGCGTCCCGCAGCCGGCGCCAAAGCCCGATGCGCTCCCAGCGTTCCAGGAAAGCCGGTTCGCGCTTGGGCAGTTCCCCCCGCATCGGGAAGGAGGTGGTGGGGAGGAAAACCGTGTCGCGGTAGTCGCGCCTGCTGTCGCTCATCGTCCGGGCCCGGGGCTGGCGGCGGGATTGGTTCGGATACCGGCGAGGGCGGGGGCGGTCAATCAACGCGCGGGTCAGGAGGCGAGTTTCAGCCCCACCACACCGGCGACGATGACCGCGATAGCGAGGATGCGGGCGAGGCTTGCAGGCTCGTCGAACAGCATCATTCCCGCGATTGCGGTGCCCGCAGCACCGATGCCGACCCAGATCGCGTAGGCCGTGCCGATCGGCAGGTGGCGGGCGGCGAGGCCGAGCAGCATCACGCTTGCCGCCATCGCCGAGACCGTCAGCACCGAGTGCACGGGGCGGGCGGTGAAGTCGAGCCCGCGCGACAGTTTGAGCCCGACCGCCCAGGCGATCTCGAGCAGGCCGGCAAGGACGAGATAGAGCCAGGAGAGGAGTGGTGCGCTCATCGCGCCACGGCGCGCAGCACGGCGCGTGCCGCCTCGGCGTCGCGCTGCATCTGGCGCACGAGCGCCTCGAGGTCGGGAAACTTCGCCTCGTCGCGCAGGAAGGCGCGCAGGCGAACCCGAAGTTCCTGCTCGTAGAGGTTGGGGGAGACGTCGAACAGATGCACCTCGAGCAAAGGGCAGGGGAGCGTGTTCACCGTCGGCCGCACGCCGAGCGAGGCGACCCCGGGCAGCCAGGCAGCCCCGTCCGTTGCCGCCTCGACGGCGTAGATCCCGAGGCGCGGGACCAGATGGCGCCCGACCGGCACGTTGGCGGTCGGGAAGCCGAGCGTGCGCCCAAGCGCGGCGCCCTGTTCGACCCGGCCCCGGATCTCCCACGGCCGGCCGAGGATCGCCTCGGCGCGGGCGAGGTCGCCGGCGCGCAGAGCATCGCGCACGGCGGTGGAGGAGAGCTCTCCCCCCGCCTCGTCCGTCGCCTCCGGCACCACGGTCACGCCGATGCCATGCGCTGGGCCGAGGGTGGCGAGCAGCGCAGGCGTGCCGGTGCGGCGATGGCCGAAATGGAAATCGGGCCCGCAGGCGACGTGGCGGGCGCCGAGCGCCCCGGCCAGCACCTCGGCGATGAAGGCTTCGGCCGAAATCCGGCTGAACGTCTCGTCGAAGGGCAGTTCGTAGAGGAGATCGACGCCGAGCGCGGCAAGGGCTTCGGCCTTCGCCTCCGCAAGGGTGAGGCGGAAGGGCGGATCGTTGGGGCGGAAGACCTCCCGCGGATGGGGTTCGAAGGTGAGGGCGGCGAGCGGGACGTGCTGCGCGCGGGCAGCGTCGGCGGCGGCTTCGATCACCGCCGCATGGCCGCGATGCACGCCATCGAAGTTGCCGAGTGCCACGGCGGCACCGCGCGCATCGGCAGGCAGGGAGGCGAGGTGGCGAAAGACGCGCATGCGTCGGCCGAGATGCCCCGGCCGGCCCGCGCGGTCAAACCGGCGCGGCTCAGGCTGCCGAGGCGGCGGGAGGGGCCTTCTCCGCCTCCGCTTCGGCGCGCGAGGGCACCATCACCAGCGCCTCGCCCTCGACGACGGGCCGGCCCCCGACCGTGCAGACGGTGCGCAGCGTGGCGCGCTTCTTCACGGGGTCGAGGGCGACCACCTCGCAGGTCGCGGTGACCGTGTCGCCGATCCGCACCGGCGCCTTGAACTTCAGGCTCTGCGCCAGATAGACCGTGCCGGGCCCGGGCAGTTTCGTACCGAGCACGGTGGAAATGAACGCCGCCGACAGCATGCCGTGCGCGATACGCCCTTTAAAGACCGTCTTTTCGGCGTATTCGGCGTCTAGATGGACGGGGTTCATGTCCCCTGACACTCCGGCGAAGAGAACGATGTCCGACTCGGTGACGGTGCGCGAGAAGGAGGCGGTCATCCCCTCGCGCAGATCCTCGAAACAGGTGAAGCCATTGGTCCCGATCACCGCCATGGACAGCCCTTTCCCCGCGGACGCTGCCCTCCGTTATCCCTTCGGCAGTGCAGCAAGATCACGACGCTACGCGATCCCCCCCGTCTGGACAAGATGTCGCGTGGGGCTGAACATCCCGCGCATTTTGCAACGCCCTCCGCTCAGGATCGATGAGACACATCCTTCCCGCCACCGACCCGGGACCCTCTGAGGCGCTGCTTGAGGGGCTCCGCGCCTGGGTCGAGCGCGAGACCCCGACCGATGACCCGGCACGGGTGAACGCGCTGATCGACCACGCCGAGGCGCCGCTGCGCGAGGCCGGGGCCGTCGTGACGCGGATCCCGGGCCGCGACGGGTTCGGCGATTGCTTGCGCGCCCGACTTGGACCAGCCGAGGGACGGGGGATTTTGGTCGCGGGGCACCTCGACACGGTCTGGCCTGCCGGCACACTCCTGCGCATGCCCTTCCGCCTTGACGGCGACCGCGCCTACGGGCCGGGCATCTACGACATGAAGGCCGGCTCCTTCCTCGCGTGGCACGCCATGCTGTCCATTCTGCGCCAGCGCACGGCGACCAGGCTTCCCGTTACCCTGCTGCTGACCTCGGACGAGGAGGTCGGCTCGCCTACCTCGCGCGCGCTCATCGAGGCAGAGGCCCGCGAGGCCGCCTTCGTGCTGATCCCCGAAC
The DNA here is from genome assembly GCA_937927455.1 of uncultured Elioraea sp. GTDB lineage: Bacteria > Pseudomonadota > Alphaproteobacteria > Acetobacterales > Acetobacteraceae > Elioraea. Next base: position 3,617 of record CALBEG010000074.1, read on the forward strand.
CGGCGAGCGATGAAGGCGCGGTGGTGACGGCGCGCAAGGGGGTGGGACGGTTCGACCTCCTCGTGCATGGGGTTGCCTCGCACGCGGGCGGCAACTTCGCCGACGGCGCCTCGGCGGTGGTGGAACTCGCCCGCCAGATCCTCGCCCTGCACGCCATGGTCGACCCGGGGCGTGGAATCACCGTCAATGTTGCTCCGGTTTCCGGCGGCACGCGGCCGAACGTCATCGCCGCCGAAGCCCGCGCCGAGATCGACCTCCGCGTGCCGACGGTGGAGGACGGCGAGCGGCTGACGGCGGCGATCCTGTCTCTCCGCCCGCATGATCCTCGCTGCACCGTTACGGTCACCGGGGGCATGAACCGCCCGCCTTTCCCGGAGACCGACGCCACCCTCGCCCTCTATGGTCGGGCGAAGGCAATCGCCGAGGGGCTCGGCTTCGCGCTGCCCAAGCAGGCCCGCGGCGGAGGGTCGGACGGCAACTTCACCGCGGTGATGGGCATCCCCACCCTCGATGGGCTCGGCTGCCCAGGCGCGGGCGCGCACGCCGATCACGAACACATTCTCTGGCGCGACCTCGCCCCGCGCTGCCGCCTCCTCCTCGGCCTGATGGAGACCCTGCACTGACCAAGCCCCTTTCCCCCGCGCGCGTCCTCGTCACCGGCGGGGCGGGCTTCATCGGCTCCGCCGTGGTGCGGAGGCTCATCCGCCAGGGCGGGGTGCGCGTCCTCAACCTCGATGCGCTGACCTACGCCGCCAACCTTGCTGCGGTGGAGAACGCCGTCTTTTCCCCGCTCTATGCCTTCCTCAAGGCCGACATCGCGGATCGCGAGGCGGTGCGCCGCGCGTTCGCCGAGTTCCGGCCCGAGGTGGTGATGAACCTCGCCGCCGAGACCCATGTCGACCGTTCGATCGACGACCCCCTCGCTTTCGTGCGCACCAACGTGCTCGGCACCGCCACTCTGCTCCACGAGGCGGTCGGCTACTGGCGGTCGCTTGATGCGGATGCGCGCGCGCAGTTCCGTTTCCTGCACGTCTCCACCGACGAGGTGTTCGGCGCCCTTGGCGCCGTGGGGGCCTTCACTGAGGACAGCCCCTATCGGCCCAACTCTCCCTACGCCGCCTCCAAGGCCGGGGCCGACCATCTCGCCCGCGCCTTCCACCGCACTTATGGCCTGCCGGTCCTGGTCTCGAACTGCTCGAACAACTACGGGCCCTGGCAGTTCTGGGAGAAGCTGATCCCGCTGATGACGATTAAGGCGCTGAAAGGCGAGCCGCTTCCGATCTACGGCCGGGGCTTGCAGGTGCGCGACTGGCTGCATGTCGAGGACCATGCCGAAGCGCTGTGGACCATCGTGACGCGCGGGCGGCCAGGAGAGACCTACCTCGTCGGCGGCGGGGAGGAGAGCCGCAACATCGACACCGTGGGCATGATCTGCGAAATCGTCGACGACCTTGCCGGGCCCGATCCTGCCGGCCCGCGTCGGCGTCTGATCACCTTTGTCCCCGACCGCCCCGGCCACGACCACCGCTACGCCATCGACTGCGGCAAGATCGAACGCGACCTCGGCTGGCGCGCGGCCCGTCGCTCCTTCGCCGAGGGGCTGCGCGAGACCGTCGCCTGGTATCTCGACCATCGGGACTGGTGGGAGGAGGGCATGCGCACGCGCTATGACGGAGCCCGCCTTGGCCTCAGCGCAGGCGTGCGAT
>CALBEG010000075.1 GCA_937927455.1 uncultured Elioraea sp.
GCGCATGCCACTGGCGCACTGCTCGTGCTCGACTACGGCCATGGCGGCGGGGCAGAGGACACGCTGCAAGCGGTGCAGGGCCACCGCCCTGTTGATCCGCTCGCAGCTCCCGGGGAGGCTGACCTTTCCGCCCAGGTCGACTTCGCCGCTCTTGCGGACGCAGCGCGCGTGGCCGGGGCGGCGGTGTTCGGCCCCATTCCGCAGGGCGACTTCCTGCGCGCGCTTGGCTTGCCGGAGCGGACGGCCATCCTGTGTCGCCATGCGCCACCAGCGACGGCCCGCCAGCTTCAGGCTGCGGCGCGCCGACTGATTGACCCGGATGCGATGGGGCTCCTGTTCAAGGCCCTCGCCGTCCTGCCACCGGGGGCTTCGACCCCGCCGGGCTTTGCGCCATGACCCCCCCGTTCCTCACCGCCGGGCTTGCCGTGCCGCACGGGTTCTTCACCCGGCAGGGCGGTGTCTCCACCGGCCCCTTCGCCTCGCTCAACTGCTCCCTCTCCGGCAAGGACGACCCGGCTTCGGTGGCGGAAAACCGCCGCCGTGCCGCCGCCGCCCTCGGGGTCGATCGCCTGGTCGGCCTCTTCCAGGTGCACGGAGCGGACGTGGCGGTGGTCGAGGCGCCATGGGGCGAGGCGGATCGGCCGCGGGCGGATGCGGCCGTGACCTGTCTGCGCGGAGTGGGGCTCGCCATCGTCACCGCCGATTGCGCGCCCGTGCTGTTCGCGGATGCCGAGGCGGGCGTTGTCGGGGCCGCGCATGCCGGCTGGCGGGGCGCGATCGCGGGCGTGCTCGAGGCCACGGTGGCGGCGATGGAAGGCCTCGGCGCGCGGCGGCAGCGGATGGTGATCGCCATCGGCCCCTCAATTCGCCAGCCGTCCTACGAGGTTGGGGAGGAGGTGATCGCCAGCCTCGGGCGGGCAGGAGCCCCGTTCCTTGCGCCCTCCTCCCGGTCCGACCGAAGGCGGTTCGATCTGCCGGGCTATTGTGCGGCGCGTCTCGTGGCTGCGGGGGTGGCGCGGGTGTTCGACCTCGGCCTCGACACCTACCCCGACGAGGCTCGGTTTTTCAGCCACCGCCGCGCCACGCACGCCGGCGGTGGTGCGATCGGGCATCAGCTGTCGGCGATCGCGCTGCCGGCCTGAGGGAGTCGGGGCGAGGCGGCGGCAGGCTCCTGCGCCGATCGACCTGACTGTGCTACACCCCCTGGGCTGTGCCTTATCTGGTCTGGTTCCTCGTCCTCTTGCTCCTCACCCTGCTCGCGACGTGCATGTTCGGCTGATGCGTGCCCTTGCCCTTTTGTTGCTGGTCGCCACCGCGGCGTGCGGGCGGCTGCCGATGCCGTTCGAACGCACGCCTGAGAGCGGTTCCCCGGCCGGGCTGACGCGCAGCCCGCTGGCGCGGCTCGTCGTTCCACCCTCCACCAGCTTGGGCCTGGCCGAAAACTCCGCCCGACGCTTTGCCGTCCTCCTTGCTGAAGCGCTGCAGGAGCGCGAGGTGCCGGCGACGGCTGCCGGCATTGCCCAACCGCGCTATCGTCTGCTCGCTTCCGCCGAGCCCTCCGCCGGGGTCGTTCGCCTGACCTACACCCTGGTGGATGCCGAAGGTGGCGTGCTTGGCGCGACGGGCGGTCCGCGGCCACTGCCGGCGACCTCCTGGGCCGGCGGGGAGGAGGGGGTGCTGCGGCAGGCGGCGGCTGAGGCCGCCCAGGCGGTGGCCGACCTGCTCGCCCGGGTTGACGCCTCTGGGCGAGTGGCCGGGCAGGCCCCGGGGCAAGCCCGTCCACCCACCCTGCGCTTCGGCGGCGTGCGCGGCGCCCCGGGAGACGGCAATCTCTCGCTCGCTCGAGCGATCCGCGCTGCGCTGGCCCGCGAAGGAATGGTGGTGCAGGAGGGTAGCCAGGCCGAGTTCGACCTCGAGGGGCGCGTCTTGGTCATCGACCTGCCGCGGCGGCAGCAGAGGGTGGAGATCATCTGGACCGTGACCCGGGCCGACGGTACGGAAATCGGCACGGTGAGCCAGCTGAACGAGGTCCCCCTCGGCACCCTCGACGGGCTTTGGGCGGACGTCGCGGTGGTGGTCGCTGATCAGGCGGCCGGTGGTGTGGCCGAAGTGATCCGCCGCGCCCGCGCCGGCGGCTGAGCCCTGCCGTGCTGCGCGCGCCTTTACGCGCCAAGCCCCGGTTGCTAACCCCTCGCCCGCCCTTCCTTCAGCCCACGCCGCGACGGAGCGCGCGATGAAGATCGTCGCCTGCAACTCCAACCGCCCCCTCGCCGAGGCGGTGGCCACGGCGCTCAATCTGCCTTTGACCAAGGCCTCGGTGCGCCGCTTCGCCGACATGGAGATCTTCGTTGAGATCCACGAGAACGTCCGCGGCGAGGACGTGTTCGTCGTCCAGTCCACCTCCTACCCGGCGAACGACAACCTGATGGAGCTTTTGATCACCATGGATGCGCTGCGCCGCGGTTCCGCACGCCGCATCACCGCGGTGATCCCGTACTACGGATACGCGCGTCAGGACCGCAAATCGGGCCCGCGCACGCCGATCAGCGCCAAACTCGTGGCCAACCTGATCACGGAGGCGGGAGCCGACCGGGTGCTGACGCTTGATTTGCACGCAGGCCAGATCCAGGGCTTCTTCGACATCCCCGTCGACAACCTTTTCGCCGCGCCGATGTTCGCTGCCGACATTCGCCAGCGCTACGAGGGCCGCGACATCATGGTGGTGAGCCCCGATGTCGGCGGCGTGGTGCGCGCGCGCCAGATCGCCACCCGGCTCAACTGCGACCTCGCCATCATCGACAAGCGGCGGGAGCGCGCCGGTGTGTCCGAGGTGATGAACGTGATCGGCGACGTCGCTGGCCGGCACTGCATCCTGATCGATGACATCGTCGATTCCGCCGGTACGCTGTGTAACGCGGCGGAGGCCTTGATGCGCTCGGGCGCGACTACGGTGTCGGCCTATGTCACGCATGGCGTGTTTTCGGGTGGGGCGGTGGCGCGCGTGGCGTCCTCTCCGATCGAGATGATGACGACGACCGATTCCATCCTCGCTACCGACGCGGTGCGCGTCTGTCACAACATCCGCCAGATCACGGTAGCCCCTCTGCTTGCCGAGGCGATTCGGCGCATCAGCGAGGAGAGTTCGGTCTCCTCTCTGTTCTGCTGAGGGGGGAGCGTGCGGCCGTGGCGCTGATCCGCACCCGCTTCATCTTCCTCCGCCACGGCGAAACCGAGTGGAACGCGCGCGGGGTGAGTCAGGGCAACGTGGATGTGCCGCTGAACGCGCGCGGCTGGGCCCAGGCGCGCGCCGCCGCTGCCGCCCTGCGCGGCCAAGCCATCGCCACCATCGTGCACTCTCCGCTCTCGCGCGCCCGCGACACGGCGGCGGTGATTGCCGAGGCGCTCCGTTTGCCGTTGCACGAGGACCCGGACCTGCGCGAGGCGGCGTTTGGGGTGCAGGAGGGTCAGCCGAACGGGGAGTGGTTCGGGCACTGGGTGAGGGGGGCGTTCACGCCGGTTGGTGGAGAGTCCTTCGCCGTCCTCTCGGCCCGCGCGCGTGCGGCGATGAACCGCGCGCTCGCCCGCGATCCGCTCGTGCTCGTGGTGGGTCACGGCGCCTTCTTCCGTGCCGTGCGCGCCGCGATGGGGCTCACAATCGATGTCAAGACCCCGAATGGCGAGCCGCTCCTGCTTGAGCCCCCCGACGCCGATGGGCAGGCTTGGCGGCTGACCCCGCTTGCGGTTCCCGCCTTCGAGGTGTAGAGACTTGCGGGCGCGGGCACCCCTGGAGGCCCGCGTTTTCTGTTGCGTCAAGCGCGGAGTGAGCGATGGTCGAGATCGTCACGATCGAGGCCGCGTCGCGCGAGCGGGCCGGCAAGGGGGCGGCGCGCGCGACCCGGCGTGCAGGCAGGATCCCCGGCGTCATCTACGGCGCCAAGCGTGAGCCCAGGCTGATAGAGGTCGAACCGCGCGCCATCCTGCACGAGATCAACCGGCACGGCTGGCGGTCGCGTCTGTACGAGGTGAAGCTGGGGGCGGAAAGCGAGCGCGCTCTGTTGCGCGACGTGCAGTTCCACCCGGTGACCGACCGTCCCGAGCATGTCGATTTCCAGCGCCTCGCCCCCGGCCAGGAAGTGCGCTTCGCTGTGGAGGTGGTGTTCCTGAACGAGGGTGGCTCCCCTGGCCTGAAGGCGGGAGGCGTGCTGAACGTCGTGCGCCACGAGGTGGAGGTCTACTGCACGCCCGAGAACGTGCCCGACCGGTTCGAGGTCGATCTCGCGGGCCTCTCCATCGGCGACACCATCCACTGGAGCGCGATCAAGGCGCCGCCGGGCGTGCGGCCGGTGATCGCGGACCGCGACTTCACCATCGCCACTATCGCACCACCGACCAAGGGGGCGGAGGCTGCCCCCGCCGCCGCCGAGGCCGCGCAGGCCGCGCCGGCCAAGGGTGGCGCGCCCGCCAAGGGGGCGCAGCCGGCAGCCGGAAAGGCGGCCGCTCCAGCCAAGGCACCCGCGAAAAAGTGACGCCGCCCGCGCTCTGGGTCGGGCTCGGCAACCCCGGCCCGGAGCATGCGCGCAACCGCCACAACATCGGTTTCATGGCGATCGAGCGCATCGCCGCCCGCCACGGGTTTGCACCATGGCGCGCCCGTTTCCGCGGCCTGTTCACGGAAGGCACGATCGCGGCGCGCAAAATCCTCGCCCTCGAGCCGCAAACCTACATGAACGCTTCGGGCGAGAGCGTGCGCGCGGCCATGGGCTTCTACAAGCTGCCGCTCGAACACGTGGTCGTCTTCCACGACGAACTTGACCTCGACCCCGGCCGGGTGCGGGTGAAGAAGGGCGGCGGCAATGCCGGCCACAACGGGCTTCGCTCCATCACCCAGCTTTGCGGCGGCGCTGAGTTTTGGCGTGTCCGTCTTGGCATCGGCCATCCGGGGCAGAAGGAGCGCGTGGTCGGCCACGTGCTCGGCAATTTCCACCTGTCGGACTCGGCCTGGCTCGAGCCGCTGCTCGATCGCCTCGCCGAGACCGCCCCGCTGCTTGCCGAAGGCCGCGTCGAGCTCTTCCTCAACGCGCTGAACGTGGCAACCGGGCGGACTGCGCGCGCGCCCTCGGCCTGACCCGCGCTCGCCCCGTTTTCATTCCGCCGGAGAGCATACGATGGGCTTCAATTGCGGCATTGTCGGCCTGCCGAATGTCGGCAAATCCACCCTGTTCAATGCTCTGACCGAGACCGCGGCCGCCCAGGCGGCGAACTACCCGTTTTGCACCATCGAGCCGAATGTGGGCCGGGTGGCGGTGCCCGACGCGCGGCTCGGCACCCTCGCCCGCATCGCGAAGTCGGCCAAGGTGGTGCCGACCAGCCTGGAGTTCGTCGACATCGCGGGTTTGGTGCGCGGCGCCTCGAAGGGGGAAGGCCTGGGCAACCAGTTCCTCGCCAACATCCGCGAGGTGGATGCGATCGTCCACGTGCTGCGCTGTTTCGAGGGCACGGACGTCACCCATGTCGAGGGTTCGGTCGACCCGCTGCGCGATGCCGAGACGGTGGAGACCGAACTGATGCTGGCCGACCTCGAAAGTCTAGAGAAGCGTGTGCCAGCGCTTCAGAAGAAGGCGCGCGGGGGCGATCGCGACGCGGCCGCCCAGGTCGCGCTGATCGAGCCGATGATCGCTGCCCTCGCGCGCGGCGAGCCGGCCCGCGTTGCCATTCCGCCGGGCGAAGAAAGGCGGGCGCGGTCGCTCAACCTGCTGACTACCAAGCCCGTTCTCTACGTCGCCAACGTCGATGAGGCCTCTGCCGCTACGGGCAACGCTTGGAGCGCGAAGGTGGCCGACATGGCAAGCGCGAAGGGGGCGGCCTTCGTCGTCGTCTCGGCCGCGATCGAGGCTGAGATCGCGCAGCTGCCGGCGGAGGAAAAGCGCGGCTTCCTCGACAGCCTCGGCCTCGCCGACTCCGGGCTCGATCGCGTCATCCGCGCGGGCTATGCGCTCTTGGGCCTGATCACCTTCTTCACCGCAGGGCCGAAGGAGTCGCGCGCCTGGACCATCGTGCGCGGCACGCGGGCGCCGCAGGCGGCCGGCGCGATCCATGGCGACTTCGAGCGGGGCTTCATCGCAGCCGAAACGATCGCCTACGACGACTACGTCGCCTGCGGCGGCGAGGCGGGCGCGCGCGAGGCGGGCAAGCTGCGCATCGAGGGGCGGGACTACGTGGTTCAGGACGGCGATGTCGTGCTGTTCCGCTTCAACGTGTAAGGACGCATGGGACGCGCCGGCTGTCGCCCGCTTGGGCTCACGCGCACGTGAGACGCGAGGGCTGGGGCCCTCCGCCATCGCGCGCGCACGGGAGCGGGATACCGCGGCGCTTGCTTTTTCCGCCGCCCCGCGTCATCTACCGCGCGTTCCGAGAGTGCAGCGCGATCGCGGCGGTGCGTGAGCCACCGCCCCGATTCGCGCCCGCCCTTTGCTTGAGCTCCCCGACTGATCGGGGCGAGACCGAGGAGGCCGCCGTGCCGCGCAACGTTCCCCTCTCGCGCATCCGCAACATCGGCATCACCGCGCACATCGACGCGGGCAAGACGACGACGACGGAGCGGATCCTCTACTACACCGGCCGTAGCCACAAGATCGGCGAGGTGCACGACGGCTCCACCACCACCGACTACATGGAACAGGAGCGCGAGCGCGGCATCACCATCACCTCTGCTGCCGTGACCTGCGAGTGGAAGGGCCACCGCATCAACATCATCGACACGCCCGGCCACATCGACTTCAACATCGAAGTGAACCGGTCCCTTCGCGTGCTCGATGGGGCGATCTTCATCATCGAGGGCGTGGCCGGCGTGCAACCGCAGAGCGAGACGAACTGGCGTCTGGCCGACCGCTACAACGTCCCGCGCATCGTCTACATCAACAAGATGGACCGCACCGGCGCCGACTTCTACAAGGCGGTGCAGTCGCTGATCGACAAGCTCGGCATCGTACCGCTCGAGATCCAGCTTCCGATCGGTGCGGAGGACCAGTTCGTCGGCGTCGTCGATCTGGTCGAGATGAAAGCGGTGGTATGGGACGGGTCGGAGCTCGGCGCCTCGTTCCGCGACGCCCCCATTCCGCCCGAGCTGGAGGAGAAGGCGAAGGAGTATCGCCAGAAGCTCCTCGACACCGCGCTCTCTGTCGATGACGCCGCGATGGAGGAGTATTTCGACAAGGGCGACGTTGCGGTTGAGACGCTGAAGCGCTGCATCAAGAAGGGCACAATAGCCGGAACGTTCCGCCCCGTGCTGTGCGGCACCTCGTTCAAGAACAAGGGTGTGCAGCCTCTGCTCGACGCCGTGCTCGACTATCTGCCGGCGCCGAACGAGATCCCGGGCATCAAGACCGTTCCGGCGGAGGGTTCGACCGACGAACCGCGCGAGATCGTCATCAGCGAAGATGCGCCGTTTTCGGGGCTCGCCTTCAAGATCATCAACGACAAGTACGGCACGCTCACCTTCGTGCGGGTCTACTCTGGCGTCCTGCGTTCGGGGGACCAGGTGCTGAACAGCACCAAGGGCCACAAGGAGCGAATCGGCCGCATGTTTCAGATGCACGCCGACAAGCGCGACGAGATCAAGGAGGTGTACGCCGGCGACATCGCGGCCTTCATCGGGCTCAAGGACACGCAGACGGGCGACACGCTCTGCGATCCGGCCAATCCGGTGGTGCTCGAGCGCATGGCCTTCCCGGTGCCGGTGATCGACATCTCGGTCGAGCCCAAGACTAAGGACGCGATTGAGAAGATGACGCTCGGCCTGCAGAAGCTTGCCGCCGAGGACCCGTCCTTGCGTCTGCGCACCGACCAGGAGACGGGGCAGACCATCCTCTCCGGCATGGGCGAGCTGCACCTCGAGATCATTATTGATCGGCTGAAGCGCGAATACGGTGTCGAGGCCAACATCGGCGCCCCGCAGGTCGCGTATCGCGAGACCATCAGCCGCACCCACGTCGAGACCTACACGCACAAGAAGCAGACCGGCGGGGCCGGTCAGTTCGCCGAGGTGAAGATCCAGTTCGAGCCGCTTGAGCGCAACGCCGGCATCGTGTTCGAGAATGCGGTGGTCGGCGGCGCGGTCCCCAAGGAGTACATCCCGGCGGTGGAGAAGGGCCTGCGCAACCAGGCCGAAACCGGTGTGCTCGCGGGCTTCCCGACAGTCGACTTCAAGGCCACGTTGCTCGATGGCAAGTACCACGATGTCGACAGCTCGGCGCTCGCCTTCGAAATCGCCGCCAAGGCCTGTTTCCGCGAGGGAATGAAGAAGGCGGGGCCGATCATCCTCGAGCCGATCATGGACGTCGAGGTGACCACCCCACCCGACCATGTCGGCGACGTGGTAGGCGACCTCAACCGACGCCGCGGCATGATCCAGAGCCAGGACATTCTCGGCACCTCCGTCATCGTGCGCGCGCACGTGCCGCTCTCCGAGATGTTCGGCTACATTTCCGACCTGCGGTCGATGTCGAAGGGGCGCGCCTCCTTCACCATGCAGTTCCACCACTACGACCCCGTGCCGCGGAACATCGCCGAACAGATCATGGCGAAATCGGCCTGACCGTACGGGCCCGGTCGGGTTCGCGGAACGGTAACGAAGGATCGCTTCCGGCGCCCGTCCCGTGTTCTGGCGGCGCCGTCCTCGGTCTTGCCCGGGAACCCGTCCCGGCCCACCCTTGCGGCGAGGACGGGAGGAGTGATGGTCGAGGACGCGCTTGTCCATGACGTGCGGCATGGTGAGGTGGTTGTGCTTCGCCTCGCCAACCCGCCGGTCAACACGCTGAAGCACGCGCTTCGGGCTCACCTGTTCGCGGCGATTGAGCGGGCGGAAGCTGAGGGTGCGAAGGCGCTCGTCCTGATCGGCGCAGGGCGAATGTTCTCCGCCGGGGCGGAGATGACCGAGTTCGGCAAGCCGCCGGTCTCGCCGACTCTGACCGAAGTGATCGATCAACTCGATGCGTTTCCGGGACTGACGGTGGCCGCCATTCACGGCCATGCCCTCGGCGGCGGCCTTGAGCTCGCGCTCGGCTGTCGCGCGCGCGTTGCCTCGCCCGGTGCGATGGTGGGTCTGCCTGAGGTGAAGCGCGGCATTCTGCCGGGCGCGGGCGGCACACAGCGCCTGCCGCGTCTGATCGGAGCCGAACCAGCGCTGGCGTTGATCTCCACTGGCGATGCGGTGCCCGCGGAACGGGCGCTCGCGCTCGGCATCATCGACCGGCTGATCGAAGGCGATCTTGAAGCTGGTGCGGTCGCCTTCGCGCGCGAGACTTTGGCCGCAGGCCGGGATGTGCCGCGTGTCCGCGACCGCCGCGTCGCTGGCGAACTCGCGAGTTACGACCGCGCGGCGGAGGCACTGGCGCGTCGCACGCGCGGCATGGAGGCGCCGCCAGCGACGGCAGAGGCTGTCCGCGCCGCGCTAACCGTTCCGTTCGAGGAAGGGATGCGCACCGAGCGCGCCCTGTTCGAACGGCTGGTCGCGGGAGACCAGAGCCGTGCGCTGCGCCACGTCTTCTTCGCCGAGCGCGAGGCGCAGAAGGTTCCCGGCCTCGAGGGTGTCGAACCTGTGCCGGTCGAGCGCGTCGGCGTCGTCGGTGCCGGCACCATGGGCAGCGGAATCGCGATGGCATTCGCCGCAGCGGGCTTTTCGGTCGTCCTCGTCGAACGGGCTGCCGATGCGCTCGCCCGCGGGCTTGGCCGGATTGAGCAGACCTGGCGGCGCAACGTGGAGGGCGGCAAACTCTCCGAAGGCGAGATGAGCGACCGCCTCGGGCGTATTCGCGGCACTACCGACCTCGCCGATCTGCGCGATGCCGATCTCGTCGTCGAGGCCGTGTTCGAGGACATGGGCGTCAAGCAGGCTGTCTTCCGCGACCTCGATCGCATCGCGCGGCCGGAAGCGACCCTCGCCACCAACACCTCCTATCTCGACATCGATACGATTGCGGCGGCGACGTCTCGCCATGGCAACGTCCTCGGCCTGCACTTCTTCAGCCCCGCGCAGGTGATGCGCCTGGTCGAGATCGTGCGTGGCAAAGCCACGGCGCCGGTAACACTCGCCACCGCGCTTGCGGTCGCGAAACGGATCGGCAAGGTGCCCGTTGTCGTCGGCAATGGGTTCGGCTTCGTTGGCAACCGCATTGCCTTCGCCCGCTCCCGGCAGGGGGAGCTGATGCTGCAGGAGGGAGCGCTGCCGTGGGAAATCGACCGCGTGATGACGGGCTTCGGTCTCGCCATGGGCCCCTTCGCGGTCGCCGATCTCGCCGGGCTCGACATCGGCGCCTCTGCCCGGCGCACGTTCGGCATTTCCTTCCCGGTTGCGGATGCGATGGTCGCTGCCGGAAGGCTCGGCCAGAAGACGGGGGCAGGCTGGTACCGCTACGGAGCGGATGGCCGGACCGGCGAGCCCGATGCAGAGACGGAACGGATCATCCGCGAGACGGCGGCCCGGCTCGGCAGGACGCCGCGTGCGCATACGCCTGAGGAGATACTCGATCGGATGCTCCTCGCCATGGTGAACGAGGGCGCGCGTGTGCTCGAAGAGGGGATTGCGGCCCGGGCATCCGATATCGACGTCGTGTTCGTGCACGGTTTCGGCTGGCCGGCCTGGCGCGGTGGGCCGATGTGGTATGCGGAGAACCGCGGCCTTGCTGCGGTGCGCGACCGGCTTGCCGAACTCGCCGCCATCACTGGCGATGAGACGCTTCGCCCCGCTCCGTTGCTGGAACGGCTTGCGGCGTCCGGCGAAGGCTTTGCACGCGCAGCGTGAGCGCACGGCGGGCTTGGGGAGAAGGACAATGCAGGGACCGCTCTACCCGTTCTCCGGCAAGCTGCCAGAGATCGACCCCACCGCCTGGATTGCGCCGACGGCGGCGGTGATCGGCGACGTCGTTATCGGGGCCGGCAGTTCGATCTGGTTCCACTGCGTTGTGCGCGGC
>CALBEG010000076.1 GCA_937927455.1 uncultured Elioraea sp.
GGCGATCATGCGTTGCGCAATGCCGAGCGCATTCGCCACCATGCGTGCCGTCAGCCGATGCGTCTCGGGCAAAGCGGGCAGGATCTCCTCCAGCACGGTCGTGCGCGCAATGGTGAGCAGCGCAGCAGCGTCCGGATGTTCGAGCACGCCGCTCATGCCGCGCGCTCCAGGCCCGCTTCACGCGACGCCACCTCGCGCAGGATGTGCCACTCAAGCTCCGGCACGATGTGCGGGGTGAGGGCGAGTTCGAGCGAAGGCTCGCGACCGGAGAGATGACGGGCACCCTGCGCCAAAGCGATGCTCGCCCAGCGCAGATGGGCGGCAAGTTCCCACCAGGCGACACGTGCAGCGTCTGGCACCGCGCCACCAGCCTCCACATAGCCTGCGTAAAGGGCAGCGCGCGTGCCGATACCTCCCGCCTCCATCGCGAGATTGCCGAACCGCCAGCAGCGGGCGCAGAGCCAACCGAGATCGGCATGCGGATCGCCCCACCCGGCGAACTCCCAATCAAGAACCGCGGCGAGGCCTTGTTCGGTCCAAAGAATGTTCCCGGTACGGAAGTCATTGTGGCAAAGCGACGGCGTGACTGGCCGAGGTGCGGTGCGACGAAGGTGGCGCAAGCCCCACTCCAGGATCGGGTGCGGGCCGGCAGCATCGAGCGCGCGTTCTTGTTCGGCACAGAAGGCCAAGCACGGGTCGGCCGGTGGATCACCGAGAAAAGCAAGATCGGAGCGGGGTGGGCGTATGCGGTGAATGCGGGCGAGCTCGCGCCCCAGAGCGCGGGATGCGGCCTCCCGCCCGCCCCCAATCGCATCCGATTTCACCACGCGGTGCGCGGCAGCGATGCCGGCGACGTGACGCATGACGAGGAACGGTGCACCGATCACGCCCGCATCCTCGCAGACGAAGAGCGGTTCGGCGACCGTGACACCAGCGGCATGGGCGGCACGAAGCAGCGCAAACTCCTCGATTCGACCGTGCGAGACCGCGAGCGTGGCCGGGTTGTCGGTACGCAGAACCCAGCGTTCCTCCCGCCCATCACCGCGACGCACGGCGAGCCCCCAGTTCTGCTGGATGGCGCCGCCCACAAGTCGCTCGATCGCAGTGATAGCTAGGCCCGCGTCGTCAGCCGCCCGCGCGAGCCACACTCGGAGCCGCTCGCATCGAGCCTCATCCATCGCGGCGTGCTCCCCAGGCGAAGAAATCGCGCCCTTCGCGGCGAAGGAAACCTGCCAGCACCATGCGATGCACCTCAGAAGCGCCGTCGACGAGGCGCGCCTGGCGGGCGTAGCGGTAGATCCACTCCACGGGCGTGTCCTTCGAGTAGCCCTTGGCGCCGAGGAGCTGCAGCGCCGTATCTGCCGCGCGGTGCAAGGCATCGGCCACCACCACCTTGGCCATCGAGATTTCCTTGCGCGCGAAACTCCCTTGATCGAGCGCCCAGGCCGCGCGCATGACCAGGTGTCGGCCGATCTCGATCTCCATGGCGGCTTGGGCAAGTAAGCCCTGCACACTCTCGCGATCGATCAGCAACATGCCGAAGGAGCGCCGACGGGAGACATGATCAGACGCGATCTCGAGGCACCGGCGGGCGAGGCCAAGCCAGCGCATGCAATGGGTTAGGCGCGCCGTGCCGAGGCGGATCTGCGTCACCTTCAGCCCATCGCCCACTCCCAGCAGGCGCTGCGACTCCGGAATGAGCAGCCCCTCGAAGACGAGTTCGCAGTGCCCGCCATGTTCCTCGGGCCCCATGATCGGGATGCGACGCACAATCGACCAGCCAGGGCTTTCCGCATCGAACAAAAAAGCGGTGAGTCCCTTGCGCTCATCGTCCGAGGTGCGCGCAATGAGGATAAAGATTTTGGCGTTCCCCGCACCGGTAATGAACCACTTACGCCCGGTGATGCGCCAGGCCTCACCCACCCGTTCGGCACAGGTGTAGGTGAGCGAAGGGTCCGAGCCGCAGCCATCGGGTTCGGTCATCGCAAAGGCCGACTGCACACGCCCGTCGATGATCGGCTGCAACCAGCGCTCCTTCATCTCCTCCGGTAGGATGCGCTCAAGCAGGATCATGTTGCCGTCGTCAGGAGCAGCGGCGTTGAAGACCACGGGGCCGAAGATGGAGCGGTTCATCTCCTCATAGGCGACCGCCATGCCGACGCGCGAGAGCCCGCCGCCCCCGCGCGCCTTCGGCATCGCGAGCGCCCACAGCCCCTCGCGCTTCGCCTCCTCACGCAAGCGCGCCAGCACGGGGGGGGCGATGTTTTCGTGCTCGTCGTAGGAGGCTGGATCGGCCTCGAGGGGGATCAACCGCTCCTCGACGAAGCGGGCGAGGCGGGAACGCAGGTCCTCGAGTTCGGCTGGCAAAGCGAAGTCCATCGGTCCTCCCTGTGCGGCGGGTCCGCCCGCCCTTGCACACGAGGTGCCATGACCGGGAGGGATGCGGCAAGACGCCGGGCTTGCCGAGCGCTCGCCAGCTGCGCACCATCGGGGCATGGAGGAAACGACCCTCGACCTCAAGGGCCTGACCTGTCCGCTGCCCGTCTTGCGCGCCAACAAGGCGCTGCGCGCGCTCCCCGAGGGGGCCCGGCTTCGCGTGCTGGCGACCGACCCGGCTGCGGTGGCAGATTTCCGCAACTACTGCGAAACGACCGGGCACGCGCTGGTGGCGGTGAGCGAGGCGCAGGGGGTTTGGTCCTTTGTCATCCAGAAGCGTGGACGCCCTCGCGAGGGGTCCGCATGACGGTCGCCCTGTTCACGCATCCTGCGTGCCTCGACCACGACACCGGCCCCGGGCACCCGGAGCGGCCGGAGCGGATCCGCGCCATCGAGCGTGCGTTGGAGGCGGAGGAATTCGCGCCTCTCGCCCGCGAGCAGGCGCCGCGTGCGACGGTGGAGCAACTCGCGCGCGCCCACCCCCCGCGCTATGTCGAGGCGATCCTCGCCATCGCGCCGCCGATCGGCGAACGCGTGATGCTCGATGGCGACACGGTCATGAGTGCGGGGTCGCGCGAGGCGGCGCTGCGGTCGGCCGGGGCTGCGATCGCCGCTGTCGATGCGGTGATGGAGGGTTGGGCGCGGGCGGCGTTCTGCGTCACCCGCCCACCCGGCCACCATGCCGAGGCAGCGCGCCCCATGGGCTTTTGCCTGTTTTGCAATGCGGCGGTCGCAGCTCATCATGCGCGCGCACAATGGGGGGTCGAGCGTGTGGCCGTGCTCGACTTCGACGTCCACCACGGCAACGGCACCCAATCTATCCTGGAGGATGACGCAAACTTCTTCTACGCCTCCACCCACGAGATGCCGCTCTTCCCGGGCACCGGCCATCCGCACGAGCGCGGGGTGGCGGACAATGTGCTGAACGTCCCGCTCGCACCGCTGACCGGCGGGCCGGAGTTCCGCGCCGCCTGGGCAGACCCGATCATTCCGGCAGTACGCGCCTGGCGGCCGGATCTGATCATCCTCTCCGCCGGTTTCGATGCGCACGAGCGCGACCCTCTCGCCACGCTGCAGGTGCGGACGGCGGACTTCTCCTGGCTCAGCCGCTCTTTGGTCGAACTCGCCGACGAGGTGTGCGGCGGGCGCATCCTGTCGTTGCTAGAGGGGGGCTACGACCTCTCCGCGCTCGGCGCATGCGCAACCGTGCACGTCCGTGCCCTGATGCGCGGCTGAGCGACGCCTTCATGGTCAGGTGCCTTTCTGGCGCGCGTCGCGGCTACAGCCAGCCTTTGCGGCGGAAGTAGAGGACGGGAAGCACGGCCGAAACGACCATCAGCACGAGGGCAAGCGGATAGCCTAATCCCCATTCCAGCTCCGGCATGAACTGGAAGTTCATGCCGTAGATGGAGGCGATCAGCGTCGGCGGCATCAGAGCAACCGCGACCACGGAGAAGGTCTTGATCACCGCCGTCTGCTCGATGTTGATCAGGCCCAAGACAGCATCAAGCAGGAAGGTCGCCTTCTCGTTGAGGAAGTGCGCGTGCTCCTGCAGCCCGCGCACGTCACGGGCGAGAGTCTTAATGCGAGTCTTGTTCTCCTTGCGGATCGCCGTCTCCTTCTCCGCGGCGATAAAGGCGAGGATGCGCGAGAGCCCGACGAGGGTGTCGGAGGCGCGCGCGGTGGTTTCACCCACCTGGCCGAGCGCGATGAGCGCGTCCTTCAACGCGGCGTCCTTGGCGGAGGCCGTTTCGCGGCTCTTGGCGAGCTGAAAGGCGGCGTGGCTGCGGCGATCCATCTCTGCGCCCACGCGTTCGAGAATGTCGGCGAGGCGATCGACCACGTGCTCGAACAGCCCGAGCATAACGCCATCGGGGGTGGCGAGCATGGCGGGGTTCTTCTGCGCCCGCGCGGCGAACATGCCGAAGGCCTTCGGCGTGGCGTGGCGCACGGTGATGAGGGTCTGGCCCGTCAGCACGAAGGTGATCGCCGCCGAGCCGGGCTCGCCGGTTTCCGATCCGTACATGAACGGCGCGGTGAGGAAAAGCACCTCGCCCTCGCGATAGAGGCGCGAGGAGGTCTCGATCTCCTGCTGCTCCTCGCGAGACGGCAATTCAGCCCCGATCAGCCGCTCGACCAGCCGCTCCTCCGCCTCCGTCGGTTGCAGGAGGTCGATCCACACCGGCAGGTTGGCCGGAAGCGGCGGCTGATCGGGCAACGCCGCCGGAACATAGGCCAGCGCCGGCAGCGCTTCACCGACGAACAGTTGGCCGGCTTCGACACGGTAGGTGGTGATCATCCGGCTGCCCCGCCAATCGCTTGCTGCACCGCCTTCTAGCGAAGCGCCCCTCTCTGCCGAAAGCCCAAAGCAGGCTCAAACATAGCCCAAAAGTCGCGCGCCGAGGCCTACGATGGCCAGCACAATGGCGATGTCGATCGCTATGGCAACCAAAAGCACGATGATCGAGATCAGGAACAGACGTCGATCCGCCTCGATCAAGGCGACAGACATGACGGTGATGGCCAAAGCCGGGGCCGGGTTGCCGAAGGGAATGGGCAGCGCGAGCAAGGTGGCATTGATGGACAGAAGGACCGCAGCGACCACCTCGACGGTTCGGTTCGGCAGCGGAAGCGTGCCAGGGCGAACCCGCGCTTCAAGCCGAGCGAGCCATGGCTTCGCGCGTACGATCACGGCCTCGAGCGCGGCTCGCGGAACACTGCGTTCGCGGATCACCTTCGGCAACACAGGCTGAGGGTAGCCAGCCAGCATCATCAGCGCGAGCAGGATGATGGGCGTGCCCAGCACGCCGGACAGGCCCGGGATGGGAGCCGGGATCAGGTTCGGCAGGGCGAGCACCAGCATGAGCAAGCCGTAGCCGCGATCGCCAAGCGCGGTCAGCAGATCTCCGATTGCGATCCGCTCAGTGGGCCAAGCGCGGCAGAGATCGAGCAGGAGGTCGGAAGCGCGCTTGCGTTCGCGCTGGGCCATGCCCGGCGGTTCTGGGCTCCGCATCGCTTGCTCGCGCCACTCCATGAGTCGCGCGTGACCCTGCCAGCCGGGCAGCAACGAGGCAACGGGGCAGCATCACGCCACGGCACGATCGCGACGGGCGCGCTGCCACAGGACGATGCCGGCGCCGAGGGCGATACCGAACACGTCCGTGTAGCCTTCGGGAATGATGCAAAGCACCGCCGCCACGCCGCACGCGAGCCGAAGCGGCAGGGCAAGGCGCCCGGCCAGCCACCCCTCCGTCGCGCAGGCCAGCAGCACCACGCCGAGGAACGCCGTGAGGAAGGCCTGGGCAACCGCGACGAGTGGCCCCTGCGCCAACAAGGCAGGGTTCAAATAGAACATGTACGGAACAATGAAGGTGGCCATGCCGAACTTGAGCGCTGTGAGGCTGGTTCGCCAGAGGTTGCCGCCGGCAAGCCCGGCAGCAGCGAAGGAGGCGAGCGCCACCGGCGGCGTGATCGCCGACAGAACAGCGTAGTAGAAAATGAACATGTGCGCGACGAGCGGCTCCACCTTCAT